>JAEYUE010000205.1 GCA_023433655.1 Pseudomonadota bacterium
CTGATGATGTACGGCCAGATGACGGCCGGCTCGTGGATCTACATCGGCACCCAGGGCATCGTTCAGGGCACCTACGAGACCTTCGCCGAGGCCGGGCGCCAGCACTACGGCGGCGACTGGTCGGGCAGGTGGATCCTCACCGCCGGGCTCGGCGGCATGGGCGGGGCCCAGCCGCTGGCGGCGACCATGGCCAGGGCGTCCTGCCTCGCGGTGGAGTGCCAGCGCAGCCGCATCGAGATGCGCCTGCGGACCCGCTACCTCGACGTCATGGCCGAGACGCTCGACGAGGCGCTGGAGCTGCTGAAGCAGTCGGTCGAGGACAGGAAGCCCGTTTCCATCGGCCTGCTGGGCAACGCCGCCGAAGTCCTCCCCGAACTTGTGAAGCGCGGCGTGCGACCGGATCTGGTCACCGACCAGACCTCGGCTCACGACCCGGTCAACGGCTATCTGCCGATCGGCTGGACGGTCGCCGAGTGGGAGACGAAGCGCCAGACCGAGCCTGCCGCCGTCGAGGCCGCCGCCCGCGCCTCCATGGCCGTGCACGTGAGCGCCATGCTCGACTTCCACGCGCAGGGCGTGCCGACCACCGACTACGGCAACAACATCCGCCAGGTCGCCTTCGACGCCGGGGTGGAGGACGCCTTCGCCTTCCCCGGCTTCGTCCCCGCCTACATCCGCCCGCTGTTCTGCCGCGGCATCGGCCCGTTCCGCTGGGCCTCCCTGACCGGCGACCCGGAGGACATCCGCAAGACCGACGCGGCCATGAAGAAGCTGTTCCCCGACAACGCCGGCCTGCACCGCTGGCTCGACATGGCCGGCGAGCGCATCGCCTTCCAGGGCCTGCCGGCGCGCATCTGCTGGATCGGCCTTGGCGACCGTCACCGCGCCGGCCTGATGTTCAACGACATGGTGGCGTCGGGCGAGCTCAGCGGTCCGATCGTCATCGGTCGCGACCACCTCGACAGCGGCTCGGTGGCCAGCCCCAATCGCGAGACCGAGGCCATGATGGACGGCTCGGACGCCGTCTCCGACTGGCCGCTGCTCAACGCCCTGCTCAACACCGCCTCGGGGGCCAGCTGGGTGTCGCTGCACCACGGCGGCGGGGTCGGCATGGGCTACGCCCAGCACTCCGGCGTGGTCATCGTCGCTGACGGCACGCCGGAAGCGGCGAGACGCCTCGAACGCGTCCTCTGGAACGACCCCGCCACCGGCGTCATGCGCCACGCCGACGCCGGCTACGAGATCGCGCGTGACGCCGCGCGGGAGCACGGCCTGAACCTGCCGTCGCTGAAGTAGGGCGAGACCTCCATGACCCAGATCACCATCGGCGCCGCGCCTCTCGCGCCTCTCACTCTCGCCCAGCTCCGCGCCGTCCTCGAAGGCCCGGTCACGGTCACCCTGACCGACTCCGCCTGGGACGCTGTGGACAGGGGCGCCGCCACCATCGCCGCCATCGTCGCCGAGGGCCGCACCGTCTATGGCGTCAACACCGGTTTCGGCCTGCTGGCCAACACCAGCATCGCGCCGGAAGACCTTGAAACACTTCAGAAGAACCTCGTGCTCAGCCACGCCTGCGGCGTCGGCTCTCTGCTGGACGACAATGTCACCCGCCTGCTGATGGTGCTGAAGATCGCCAGCCTGTCGAAGGGCGCTTCGGGCGTCCGGCGCGAAACGCTGGAGACACTCATCCATCTCGTCAACGCCGACGTCCTCCCCTGCATCCCGTCCAAGGGCTCGGTCGGCGCTTCGGGCGACCTGGCCCCGCTCGCCCACATGAGCTGCGTCCTGATCGGCGTCGGCGAGGCCCGCGCCGGGGGCGAGACCCTGTCCGCCGAGGCGGCCCTGGCCCGCATCGGCCGCTCGCCGCTGACGCTCGGCCCCAAGGAAGGCCTGGCCCTGCTCAACGGCACCCAGTGCTCCACCGCGCTGGCGCTGGCCGGCCTGTTCGCGGCCGAGGCCTGCTTCGCCGCCGCCGTCGCCGCCGGAGCCCTGTCGGTCGACGCCCTGAAGGGCTCGGACGCCCCGTTCGACCCGCGCATCCACGCCCTGCGCGGCCAGCCCGGCCAAATCGACGTCGCCGCCCGGCTGCGGGCGCTGATGGACGGCTCGGCCATCCGCGACAGCCACCGCCACGACTGCGCCAAGGTGCAGGACCCCTACTCCCTGCGCTGCCAGCCCCAGGTCATGGGCGCGACGCTGGACGTGCTGCGCAACGCCGCCGCCATGCTGGAGCGCGAGGCCAACGCCGTCACCGACAATCCGCTGGTCTTCATCGACGACGGCGACGTGATCTCGGGCGGCAACTTCCATGCGGAACCCGTTGCTTATGCAGCGGATCAGATCGCCATGGCCCTGTGCGAGATCGGCAACATCTCCGAGCGCCGCACCTCTATCCTCGTCGACCCGAAGATGAGCGAGCTGCCGGCCTTCCTGGTCAGGGAGAGCGGCCTCAACTCCGGCTTCATGATCGCCCAGGTGACCGCGGCGGCGCTGGTCGCCGAGAACCGCATGGTCGCCCACCCCTGCGTGGTCGACACCGTCCCGACCTCGGCCAACCAGGAGGACCATGTCTCCATGGCCACCCACGGGGCGCGGCGCCTGCTCGACATGGCCGAGAACACGGCGACCGTCGTCGGCATCGAACTGCTCGCCGCCGCCCAGGGCATCGAGTTCCACCGCCCGCTGAAGAGCTCGCCGGATCTCGAACGGGTCTGGGCCATCGTCCGCGAGGCCGCCGCGCCTTACGCCTCGGACCATTATTTCGCGCCGGACATCGAGCGGGCCACGCAGGGCGTGCGCGCGGGACGCTACCGGGAGTTCGCCGGGAAATTGCTGCCATCGGCAGCTTGCTGATCTGCGCCACGCAACTGCTTCACGCAGGCGCGCTGAAGCGAGAGCGTCATCGGATGAGGCTCCATGCCGCCATCGTGAGACAGACGCATCGCCGCGCCGATCCAGGCGCGCCAGTCGGCCTCAATGTCCGACGGCGACCGACCGACCACCCGTCCGGACTCCACGAGGGCGGCTGAGAGCACCGCCGTCTCACGCTCCACCTGTTCACGGGGCGCAACAGGCAGGGCGACGTGTTCGTGCCGGGCGACCCAGTTCACGGCCTTGCACATGGCGTCCCAGCGGTAGCGCGTCGCCGGATCGCGGGGGCGAACCCAGTCCGGGGGCCGGACGGGCAAGGTCAGCGCGGCCGTGCCGTGGCGGAACGGATCCGGACCACCCTCCGGCGGCTCGGGAGGGCCGTCGACCGGCGCGACCCGGAAGAAATAGGCGCCCGCCCCTCCGACCTCGTAGGCGCTGACCCGGATGAACCAGTCGTCCTGGCCGGGCCGCAGATAGATGCGCGCCGCCGGACCGGCGCCGTGATCGTCGTTTCGGATGGTCTCGCCGACGCCACACTCGGGTCCGTGTCCGGCTCCAAGCACCGGGTCGAACTCCTGCGACATCAGGGTCGCCGCCAGCCAGCGGTCGGGATCGGCCGCCAGGCGGTAGCAGTCGGACAGGCGGCCGTCGGAGGTGGCCGCGTCCCCCGCTTCCAGACGCCCATTCACCGACTCGCGGACGCCGACCGTCGTTTGCGCCGCGACCGGACCTGCAAGCGCCAGCAGGCCGAAACCGAGACTCACCGCACGCAGCATGGTCACTCCCCAAGGCTGACGCGATCTAGCCTCGGTGGCGCCGCACCTTCAACCCGGGCGGCATGGATCGTCACGATCGGAGAGGGTCAAGCCTGCAGCGACGCCTTCCTCAAGGCGGTCAGACTGGTGGAGCCGGTGCAAAAGCAGACGGTGCGGAGCTGGCGGATCACGGTCTGGAAATGGGCGACCACGGCCTCGGTGGAGACGGTGGCGGCGGTCAGGACGCCGGCCGCCTGGCCGACCATGTCGGCGCCGAGACGGATGGCTTTCGCCGCGTCAACGCCGTTCGTGATTCCGCCGGAGCCGATGACCAGCGTCTTCGGACAGGCGGCGCGGACCTCGGCGATGGCCCGGGCGGTGGGGATGCCCCAGCCGGCGAAGGCGGCGGCGTGGGCCTTGTCAGCCGGTTCGGTCGCCCGCTCGCCCTCCACCGTGGCCCAGTTGGAGCCGCCGGCGCCGGCCACGTCGATCGCCGCCACGCCCATGTCGGCCAGGAGACGGGCGGTGGCGGCGGAGATTCCGGCGCCGGTCTCCTTGACCACCACGGGCGCGTCCAGCGCCTTGACAAGGGCCTCCAGCGCCGCGCCGACGCCCCACCAGTCGCGGTCGCCCTCGGGCTGACAGGCTTCCTGCAGCGGGTTCAGATGAACGACGAGGGCGTCGGCGGCGATCATGTCGAGGACCCGGCGCGCCTCGTCGACGCCGAAGCCGCGGGTCAGCTGGGCGGCGCCGATATTGGCGAGGATCGGGGTGTCGGGGGCCTTGAGGCGCAGGCTCATGTCGAGACCCGGCGTCGGTCCCTCAGAGGCCAGGGCGGCGCGCTGGGAGCCGACCGCCAGGGCGATGCCGAGGTGCTGGGCGGCCTCGGCGAGGCGGGCGTTGATGGCCTCGGCCCGTTTCGGACCACCGGTCATGGCGCTGATCAGCAGCGGCGCCTTGAGGCGGCGGCCGAGGAAGTCGGCCCCGAGGTCGATCTTGCCGTGGTCGAGGTCCGGCAGGGCCTCATGCACGAAATGGATGTCAGCGAAGCCGCTCTCGCGCCCATGCCGCGCCTTGCCGGCGAGGATCACGTCGAGGTGCTGGTCCTTGCGGTCCGTGATCCGGGCCAAAACGCTACTCCGCAGGCGCCGTGAACGTCAGGGCTGCTTCTCGACAGTCAGGGCGTAGACCCCCAGCAGCCCGTACTGATAGGCCCCGGCGCGGATCTCGAAGGTCCCGTCCTCGGGGGCGGTCCATTCCAGCCGGGCGTGGGTGTCGCTGAGGCCGTCGTCGTCGGAGCCCAGCACCTCGAACTCGCCGTCCGCCTTCTCGCGGCCGATGGTGAGGAAGCTGTCCACCTCGTTGGAAACCATGGTGATGAGCAGCTTCTCGTCCTCGCGCACGGTGATGCGCCAGGCGTCGTAGGCGCTGTTGCTGTCGGTCGTGGCGTCGCTGGCGGTGAGGGTCCCCCAGGCGGTGGAGCCGACCAGGATGCTGCCGGGTTGCGGCTGGGGACCGCGGTCGATCAGTTCGAGGGCGTACAGGCCCTTGGCGTCGGACCCCAGGGGCGAGGCGCGCAGCACGTAGTCGCCGTCTTCCGGCAGGGTGAAGTTCAGGCGCGAGTCGGTGCCCTCCATCAGCCCGTCGTCGTCGGACGCCAGGGCGGTGAAGGCGTCGCCGGGCCGTCCCAGCTGGAGGAAGGTGTCGAAATCGCCCGAGCGCATGATGGCCTGGATGCGCTGACCCTCCACGCCCGAGAAGACGAAGGCATCGTAGCCCCGGTCGTCGCCGTCGCGGGGATCGCCCTCCCCGATCTCGCCCTGAAGCGAGCCGCCGAAGGCGATCGGTTCCGGGGCCCGCTCAGGCTCCACCTCGGCGAGAGAAAGGGTGTAGGCGCCCGTCGCCTCGGCGAAGGCGCGCGCCTCGATCAGGTAGGCGCCGGTCCTCGGCAGGGTGAAGGTGATGCGGGAGTCGGTGCCTTCGGGCCCGCCGTCATCGTCCTCGACCAGGCTGACGCGGTTCTCGTCGAACAACTCCAGATAGGTGTCGAACTCCGAAGAGGTCATGTCGATGCGGACGCGCTGGCCCTCGCGGCCCTCGAAGCGCCAGAGGTCGGCGGGCGTGTCGCTCTCGCTCTTGCCGTCGCCGTCCTCGAGCCGGCCCTCGACGGTGGCGCCGATGGCGACCGGCTCGGCGGCCGGGGGCGGCGGCCCCTCCTCGAGGGACAGGCTGTAGGCGCCGGCGCCGGAGGCGTCGATCGGCGTCACCCGGATCAGCCAGTCGCCGGCCGCGGGGACGGTGAAGACGAGACGGGAGTTGAGGCCGGCATCCGGGCCATCGTCGTTGCGCGCCAGCTCCTCGAAGACCCCGTCCGAGACGCGGCCAAGGATCACCACCGGATCGAAGGCCTCGCTGTCCAGCGCCACCGCGACGCGGTCGCCCTGGCGCGCCCGGAAGCTGAAGGCGTCGTAGGGCAGGCCGTCGTCGGTCTCGGGATCACGGGCGGTCAGCTCCCCGTCGATGGTCTGGCCGAGGCGGATCGAGGATGGACGCGGCGCGCGCGGCGCCGGCGGACGTTCGGTCAGGCTGAGCGTATAGGCGCCGCCGTCCAGCCCCGACAGCGGCCGGGCGCGCAGGGTGTAGGCGCCGCCCCGCGAGGCGGTGAAGCGCAGCCGGGAATCGGTGCCCTCGCCGAATCCGTCGTCGTCGGCGGCGAGCGGTTCCCCGGTTTCGCCGGGCGCGAAAACCTCGAGATAGGCGTCGAACTCCCCGGACCGGAGCACGGCCTCGAACCGCTGTCCGGCCCGGGCCTGGATGGCGTAGTCGTCATGGCGGTACGCGTCGTCGACGACGGGGTCGTCCTCGCCGATCTGACCCTCGATCGTGGCCCCGACGGCGAGCGGGTCCGCGGACTGGGCGAGCGTCGGGCCGGCGGCGAGCACCAGGGTCATGCAGCTGGCGGCGGCGAGGATGGTCTGACGGCGCATGCGGGTCCCCTGATTGCAGCCTCGATCATAGACGCCGAACCGCGCCGTCTGTAAATCGCGCTCACCGCACCATTCCTGACGACGGAACCGAAGCATGACGGCCGAACCCGCCCGCGCGACCGTGATCGACGGCAAGGCCTTCGCCGCAGGGCTGGTGGAGCGGGTCGCCGCGGCCTCGGCCCGGCTGGAGACGGCGCACGGCGTGCGGCCGGGTCTGGCCGTGGTCATCGTCGGCGACGATCCGGCCAGCCAGATCTATGTCCGCAACAAGGGCGAGACGACGCAGCGGGCCGGCATGCGATCGGACACACACCGGCTGCCGGCCGAGACGGACCAGGAGACACTGCTGGCGCTGATCGCGGCGCTGAACGCCGACCGCGGCATCCACGGCATCCTGGTGCAGTTGCCCCTGCCCGCGCATATCGACGCGGCGGCGGTGCTGGACGCTATCGACCCGGACAAGGACGTGGACGGCTTTCACGTCGTCAACGCCGGACGGCTGGCGGTCGGACTTCCGGGGCTGGTTCCGTGCACCCCGCTGGGCTGCCTGATGCTGCTGAAGCACGAACTGGGCGAGCTGTCGGGGCTGAACGCGGTGATCGTCGGGCGGTCGAACATCGTCGGCAAGCCGATGGCGCAGCTGCTGCTGGGCGAGAGCTGCACGGTCACCGTGGCCCATTCGCGGACGCGCGACCTGCCGGCCCTGTGCCGGACGGCCGACATCCTGGTCGCCGCGGTCGGGCGTCCGGAGATGATCCGCGGCGACTGGATCCGGCCCGGGGCGACGGTGATCGACGTCGGCATCAACCGCGTGCCGTCGAAGGATCCGGTCAAGGCGGCCGAGGGCCGGACCCGAGTGGTCGGGGACGTCGCCTTCGACGAGGCCGCGGCCGTGGCGGGGCGGATTACGCCGGTGCCGGGCGGGGTCGGACCGATGACCATCGCCTGCCTGCTGGCCAACACCTATACGGCGGCCTGCCGGGCCGCCGGGGTCAAGCCCGAAGCCCTCGACGCTTGAACGGCGAACCTTAACCTCCGATAGTCGTTCGTCCGGGTCTGCAGCCTGACAGGAGACGACGATGATTCGTTTGGGTTCCCGCGCCGCGGCCCTCGCCGCCGTCGCCATCGCGGCCCCGGCCGTGACCGGCTGCGGCATCAACACGATCCCGACCAAGGAAGAGGCGGCCAAGGCCCGGTGGGGCGACGTGCAATCGGCCTACCAGAGGCGCGCGGACCTTGTCCCGCAACTGGTGGCGACGGTGCAGGGCGCCGCGATCTCGGAACGGACCATCCTGACGGAGGTCGTCCAGGCGCGGGCCCAGGCGACCAGCATGACGGTGACGCCGGAGACGCTGAACGACCCCGCCGCCTTCCAGCGCTACCAGGCCGCCCAGGGGCAGCTGAGCCAGGCGCTGTCGCGGCTGATGCTGGTGGTCGAACGCTATCCCGAGGTGAAGTCGAACCAGAACTTCATCATGCTGCAGCAGCAGCTGGAAGGCACCGAGAACCGGATCAACATCGCCCGCCTCGACTACAACGAGGCGGTGCGGGACTATAACACCTCGCTGCGCACCTTCCCGACGGTGATCTGGGCCAACACCATCCACGGCGGCTCGGAGCCGATGCAGCTGTTCCAGGCCACCGAGGCGGCGCAGACCGCGCCGACGGTCAATTTCGACGCCCTGAACCCGGCCCGGGCGGG
>JAEYUE010000189.1 GCA_023433655.1 Pseudomonadota bacterium
GGCTCGACGCCGTCGGCGCGGTCGGCCTCGGTGAAGGTGTGCTGCTCGCTCATGCTCAGACCCCCACTTCGCGGCGCTGTTCGACGAGGCGCCAGTCCTCGGAGGCGTAGACGTCCTCGAACATGGTCTTCACCGAGGGGCGAGACTGGCCGAGGGTGCCGATGGCCTCGGACTCCTTGCCGGCGGCGCGGACCTGTTCGACGGCCTCCTTCTCGGCCGCGTCCTGCTGTTCGTCGGACCATTCGCCGAGCGCGACCAGGTGCTGCTTGAGGCGGGCGATGGGGTCGCCCAGCGGCCACTTCTCGTGCTCGTCGCCGGGCCGGTAGCGGCTGGGGTCGTCCGAGGTCGAGTGGGGGGCGCCGCGGTAGGTGAACAGCTCGATGACCGTGGCGCCCTGGTTGGTGCGGGCGCGCTCCTCGGCCCACTGGGTCGCGGCCCATACGGCGAGGAAGTCGTTGCCGTCGACGCGCAGGGCCGGCAGGCCGTAGCCGATGGCCTTGGAGGCGAAGGTCGTCTCCAGCCCGCCGGCGATGCCCATGAAGGAGCTGATGGCCCACTGGTTGTTGACGACGTTGAGGATCACCGGCGCCCGGTAGACGGCGGCGAAGGTCAGGGCCGAGTGGAAGTCGCTCTCGGCCGTCGAGCCGTCGCCGATCCAGGTGATGGCGATGCGGTCGTCGCCACGGACGGCCGAGGCCATGGCCCAGCCGACGGCCTGCGGGTACTGGGTGCCCAGGTTCCCCGAGATGGTGAAGAAGCCGTAGTCCTTGTCGGAGTACATGATCGGCAGCTGCCGGCCTTTGATCGGGTCGGCGGCGTTCGAATAGATCTGGTTCATCATGTCGACCAGGGGATAGCCCCGGGCGATCAGCAGGCCCTGCTGGCGGTAGGTCGGGAAGCCCATGTCCTCGCGGCTGAGGATCATGCCCTGGGCCACGGCGATGGCCTCCTCGCCGGTGCACTTCATGTAGAAGCTGGTCTTGCCCTGGCGGTGGGCCCGATGCATCCGGTCGTCGAAGGCGCGGGTCAGGATCATGGCCTTAAGGCCGCGACGCAGGGTCTCGGCGTCGAGCTTCGGGTCCCACGGGCCGACGGCGCGGCCGTCGTCGTCGAGCACCCGCACCAGACGGAAGGCGTGATCGCGCATGTCGAAGGGGGCGGTGGACACCGCCGGCCGGTCGACCGCGCCGGGGGCGTCGAGCTTCAGATGGCTGAAATCCGGCGCGTCTCCGGGGCGGCCCGAAGGCTCGGGCACGCGCAGCGCCAGCGGTTGCGTGTTGGGCTTCTTCATTCCGTCCTGCCGTCCGGTTGATCCGACCGCGTTTCCTCAGGCGCCCTGTAGCATGGTCTTTCCGCCAAGGCTCGCTCGATTTTGACCTTGCATATGCAGGTTCACGGGTATTTTATTGCGCCATAACCTGAACCGGAGAAACGCCTTGGCCGACGATCTGGACCCCGTGGACGCGAGAATCCTGGATATCCTGCAGCAGGACGCCGGATTGTCCGTGGCCGAGGTGGCCGAGCGGGTCGGGCTGTCGGCGTCGCCGTGCTGGCGCCGGATCAAGAGACTGGAGGATACCGGCTTCATCCGCAAGCGGGTGACCCTGTTGGACGCCGGCAAGCTGGGCCTCGACTTCGAGGTCTACGCCATCGTCAAGCTGAACCTGCCCTCGACCGACAACCTCGACGTTTTCGAGAATGCGGTCGCCGGCTGGCCCGAGGTGGTGCAGTGCGCCACCATCACCGGGCGCGAGGACTATGTGCTGAGGATCATCACCTCGGACATGCACGCCTTCGATCGCTTCCTGCGCGAGAAGCTGCTCAGCCTCGGCATCGTCTCGGACTGCGAGAGCCACATCGTCACTCGCGGGGTGAAGAACGTCACCTCTCTGCCTCTTGGCATTGTCACGCCTCACGTCGGATAGTGCCGTTCCGGCCGTCGCCGGCGAGGACACGACATGATCGAGATGGTGATCGAGGCCCGGCGCAAGGACCTGGGCGGGTTCGAGGTCGGGCGGGTGCTGCCCTTTCATGCGCGACGGATGGTGGGGCCGTTCATCTTCCTCGACCAGATGGGGCCGGCGGCGTTCGCGCCGGGCGCCGAGGCCATCAATGTGCGGCCGCATCCGCACATCGGCCTGTCGACCCTCAGCTATCTGTTCGAGGGTGAAATCCTGCATCGCGACTCGACCGGGGTGACCCAGGCCATCCGGCCGGGCGAGGTCAACTGGATGACGGCCGGCCGGGGCATCGTCCATTCCGAGCGCACCGATCCGCTGAAGAAGGCCGCCGGCGGCCCCATGCACGGCATGCAGGCCTGGGTGGCGCTGCCGCACGAGGCCGAGGACGTCCCGCCGTCGTTCCACCACCATGGCGAGGAGGACCAGCCGACCTACGAGAACGGCGGCCTGTTCGCGCGGCTGGTGGCGGGCGAGGCCTATGGCGCGAAGGCGGCCGTGCCGGTCTCGTCGCCGCTGTTCTATGTGCACTGGGAGCTGGCCGAGGGGGTGCGCACCACGCCGCCGCCGGGCCGGGGCGTCGCCGGGGGCTATTCCGAGCGGGCGTTGTATGTGGCGAAGGGCGAGATCGAGGTCGGCGACCGGAGCTTCCACGAGGGCCAGATGATCGTGCTGGAGCCGACGGCCGAGCCGACGGTGCGGGCGGTCCGGCCGTCGACCGTCATGGTGCTGGGCGGTGAACCGGTCGGTCCGCGGCTGATCTGGTGGAATTTCGTCGCTTCGTCGCAGGCGAAGATCGATGCGGCCAAGGCGGACTGGCTGGCGGGACGCATGGCCCTGCCGAGGGATGACGACGAGGAGTTCATCCCCCTGCCGGAGACGCCGTCGACGCCGGAGCCGGCGCCGGAGGCGGTGAAGCCGGGCCCGACCGACCCGGTCTAGGGCTGGGGTGGTCGGGTGCTTGATTCCGGCGTCCGCAACCCGATCTGTTCCGGATGACCGCCTTCTCCGTGCTCGACCTGTCGCCCGTTCTGGAGGGCGGCGACGTCCGTCGGGCCCTGCTGGAGACCACCGAACTCGCGCGCGACGCCGAGCGGCTGGGTTTCACCCGCTTCTGGCTGGCCGAGCATCACAACATGCCCGGCATCGCCAGCGCGGCGACCGCCGTGGCGCTGGCGCATGTGGCGGCCAATACGGAGACCATCCGCGTCGGCTCCGGCGGGGTCATGCTGCCCAACCATGCGCCGATGGTCGTGGCCGAGCAGTTCGGGACGCTCGAGGCGCTGCACCCGGGACGGATCGATCTCGGTCTGGGGCGGGCGCCGGGGACGGACGGGGCCACGGCCCGGGCGCTGCGCCGCTATTTCGAGGCGGCCGACCAGTTCCCGCGCGACGTGCTGGAGCTGCAGGCCTTCCTCGCCGACCCGGCGGAAGGGCAGCGGGTGACCGCCTGGCCGGGCGCCGGCTCGAAGGTGCCGATCTGGCTGTTGGGCTCGAGTCTGTTCAGCGCGGAGCTGGCGGCGCAGCTGGGCCTGCCGTTCGCCTTCGCCAGCCATTTCGCGCCCGAACTGCTGCTCCCGGCGTTGAGGACCTATCGTGAAGGGTTCCGGCCGTCGGCGCAGCTCGACCGCCCCTACGCCATGGCCGCGATCAACGTCTTCGCCGCCGAAACGGACGAGGCGGCGCGCCGGCTGGCCACCTCGATGCAGCAGTCGTTCGCGGCGGTGGTCTCGGGCAAGCCCGGGCGGCTGAAGCCGCCGGTGGACGACATCACGACCGTTCTGGACGCGCGCGAGATCGCCGCGGTCGAGAGCCGCCTGACCCACGCCGCCATCGGCGGCGAGGCGACCGTGCGGGCGAAGCTGGCCGAGTTCATCGAACTGACCGGCGTCGATGAGGTCATGGTCACGGGCATGATCTACGACCTCGAGGCCCGCCTGCGCAGCCTCGAGATCACGGCGCAGGCGGCCGGGGGCCTCTAGAGCCCGCGCAGGAAGTCCAGCAGGAAGGCGTTCACCTCGTCCGGCCGCTCCTGCTGGATCCAGTGGCCGGCGCCGGGGAGGACGCGCTGCACGCGCAGGTCGGGGATCCAGTCCTTCATCGCCGCCTCGTGCGGGCCGGCGTAGTGCCGGACCGGGTCCCGCTCGCCGACCATAAAGGCGGCCGGGACGCGGACGCGGGCGTCCTGCAGCCACGCCGTCTGCGCCCAGTTCAGGTCGAGGCAGCGGTACCAGTCCAGCGGCGCGCGGAAGCCACCGTCGACGAAGGCGTCGACGTATTCGGCCAAACGCGGCTCGCTCATCCACGGCGGCAGGGGGGCGTCGTCGGGGATGGACTCGATCAGGCCGACCCCCTCGGGCAGGAAGCCGGTCGACTGCCGCTCCGGCGGCGTGGCGCCGTCGTAGGCGAAAAACATCTTGCGCAGCGCTGTGGCGGGATCGGCGTCGAAGGCCGCGTGGGCGTCGTGCGGCTGAAAGCGGCTGATGTAGAGGTCGCCGAGGCCCAGCCGTTTCGAGATGGCGGCCATGGCGGCGGTCGGCGGGCCCTTCGGCCGGCGCGGCTGGAAGGGCACCGACAGGGCGGCGACGGCGGTGAACAGGTCCGGCCGCATCAGGGCGCAGTGCCAGGCCACGGCGGCGCCCCAGTCGTGACCGACCACGACGCACCGATCCTCGCCCAGCGCCCGCACCAGATCGACCATGTCGCCGACGAGGTGGAGCATCGAATAGCTCTCGCGCTTCGCCGGCCGCTCCGTCCCGCCGTAGCCGCGCATGTCGGGGGCGACGGCGTGATAGCCGGCGGCGGCCAGGGCCTCGACCTGGCCCCGCCAGCTGATCGACAGTTCGGGGAAGCCGTGGACGAGCAGCACCAGAGGGCCGTCGCCGGCCTCGAGGACCTGCTGGGTCAGGCGGTCGGTCTGGACATGGCGGGTGCGCATGGCCTCAGCGGACCACCGCTCGCCCGGGCTGGCAAGCCTACAGCGCCACCCCGGTGATGCGCATGATCTCGGCCCGCAGCTCGGCCAGGCCGTCGCCCTTCTCGGCCGAGGTCAGGGCCACGGCCGGATAGGCGGCCGGCCGTTTGGCGATGGCCTTGAGGGTGGCGGCGACCATCTTCTCGCCCTCGCCCTTCTTCAGCTTGTCGGCCTTGGTCAGGACGATCTGGTAGCTGACCGCGGCGAGGTCGAGCGCGTCCAGCGCCTCGTCGTCGACCTTCTTCAGCCCGTGGCGGGCGTCGATCAGAAGATAGACCCGCTTCAGCGTCACCCGTCCGCGCAGGTAGTCGCGGCCGAGATCCTGGAACTTCTTCACCGTGGCCTTCGAGGCCTTGGCCCAGCCGTAGCCCGGCAGGTCGACCAGCCGCATCTTGCCGTCGAGGTCGAAGAAGTTGACCTCGCGCGTGCGGCCCGGCTCGTTCGAGGCGCGGGCCAGCTTGTGCATGCCGACCAGCCCGTTGATCAGGCTGGACTTGCCGACGTTCGAGCGGCCGGCGAAGGCGACCTCGGGCAGGTCGGGCTCCGGCAGTTGCTCGATCTTGGCGCACCCCATGACGAAGGTCGCCGGCCGCGCGAACAGGATGCGCGCCTGCTCCAACTCCTCGTCGGTGAACTCGTCCACTCAGGCCTTCGCCTTCTTCATCCGCGCCAGGAAGTCGTCGATCGGATTGGCGGCCTTCAGGCGGTGCATGATGATGTACTGCTGGAAGATGGTCAGGATGTTCGACCAGGCCCAGTAGATCAGCAGGCCGGCCGGGAAGGTGGCCATGATGAAGGTGAACAGGATCGGCATCAGCTGGAAGATGCGGCGCTGCATCGGATCCGGCGCCTGCGGGCTCATCGCCATCTGCAGCCACATGGTCAGGCCGTAGAAGATGGCGAGGACGCTGAGCGCGAAGGTTCCGCCCAGCAGGCCGCCGATCAGCGGGGCCGAGGCCGGGTCCCACGGCAGCAGGCCGAACAGGTTCCAGATGCTGGTCGGATCGGGCGCCGAGAGGTCGCGGATCCAGCCGAAGAAGGGCTGGTGGCGCATCTCGATGGTCACGAACAGCATCTTGTAGACGGCGTAGAAGACCGGAATCTGCAGCAGCAGCGGCAGGCAGCCGGCCAGCGGATTGATCTTCTCCCTCTGATAGAGGGCCATGATCTCCTGCTGCTGCTTCTGCGGCTCGTCGGGATGCTTCTTCTTGATCTCCTCCATCCTGGGCTGGAGGTTGCGCATCTTCGACATGCTCTCGTAGCTCTTGTTGGCGAGCGGGAACATGATCAGGCGGACCACGAGGGTCAGGGCCAGGATGGCGAGGCCGAAGTTGCCCAGGATCCCGTAGAAGAACTCGATCAGCCAGAAGATCGGCCGGGTCAGGAAGAACAGGAAGCCCCAGTCGATGGCGTAGACGAAGCGCGGCAGGTCCAGCGACTGCTCGTAGCCGGACAGGATCTGGTTGCGCTTGGCGCCCGCGAAGAGGCGGCGCGTCTCGGTGATCTGGGTATTGGGCTGGACGGTGTGGCTCTCGCCCAGCATGCCGGCGATGTGCATGCGGTCGGCGGGTTCGCCCGGTCCGCTGACGCGGAACTCGGCGTCGATGCGCTCGTCCTGCGGCGGGATCAGCGCCGCGAGCCAGTATTTGTCGGTGATGCCCAGCCAGCCGCCGGTCGACTCGTGCTCGTCGGGGGCCTTCTCCTTGGCCCATTTGCCGTACTTCAGCTGGGTGGTCGAATAGGCTTTGCCGTCGCCGAAGGTGCCGATGGCGCCTTCGTGCAGCACCTGGTTGCGGCCCAGAGACGAGGGCACGCCCTGGCGCAGGACGGTGGCGGCCGGGGTCAGGGTCACCGCCTGGGCGCTGAAGTTGGCGACCGTGTCGGTCACCGTGAACATGTACTGTTCGTCGATGCTGACCCGGCGGGTGAAGCGCAGGCCGGCGCCATTGTCCCAGGTCAGGACCACCGGCGTGGTCGGCGTCAGCTCCGACCCCTGGGTCAGCCGCCAGGGGGTGTTCGGGCCGGGCACGCCGCCCGGGATGTTCGGTCCGGTCCAGCCGAACTGGGCGTAGAAGGCGTGCTCCATGCCTTCCGGCCGGAACAGCTCCACCGCCGGCGAGTCCCGGTCGATGGTCTCGCGGTAGTTGGTCAGGAACAGGTCGTCGATGCGCCCGCCGGTCAGCGACATGGAGCCGGTCAGGGTGCCGGTCCGGATCGGCACCCGGGCGCCGTTGCGGCCCAGGGCGACGGTGCGGTCCTCGGTGAAGACGGCGGCGCTGGGCGACGGGGCGGTGACCGGGGCCGAAGTCTGTTCGGCCGCAGCCTGCTGGGCCTCGCGCCGCTTCTGGGTCTGCGGCTCCATCACGAACACGCTGTAGGCCAGCAGCATGAGGGTCGCGATCACGACGAAGACGATCGTGTTGCGGCTGTTGTTCTGGGGGGGCATGGAGTCAGGAATCCTGGCCGGCGGGCAGGTGAGGGTCTGGGCGCGCGACCTTGGTCGCCGGCCGCGGGGTCGCGAGCCTTGTAAGCGCCGATTTCACATCGTCAAGCAAACGGTCCCAGGGACGGTCCGCCGTGCCCATGCGGGCGATGAAGACATAGTCGCTGCCCGCCACCGCCAGGCCCGGCGCCAGCAGGCGGGCCGCTTCGCGCAGCCGACGCTTGGCCCGGTTGCGCACCACGGCGCCGCCGATCTTGCGGGTGGCGGTGAAGCCCAGACGCACGACGGGGTCGCCGTCGGCGCGATCGAGGCGCTGGATCACCACGGCGCCGCGGGCCTCCGAAACGCCTTTCGCGGCCGCCAGGAACTGGGGCCGCGACTTCAGGCGTTCGATTTTGAACGGTTCGGCCATGCGCCTGCGCCAGGCGCCGGACGACTTAGGCCGTCAGGCGCTTGCGGCCCTTGGCGCGACGGCGCGCGACGATCTTCTGTCCGTTCTTGGTGGCCATCCGCGAACGGAAGCCGTGACGGCGCTTGCGCACGAGTCGCGACGGCTGATAGGTCCGCTTCACGGTCGGCTCCTCGGGTTGAAATCGGTACGGGCGGCGGAAACGGGTCCGTCGCGGGAAGGGCGGGCGTATAAGCGGGGACGCCCGTGGTGTCAACGCCGTGGGGCGTCAGCGGAGAGATGATGCGCCGGGTGAAACGCTTCCTTCCCCTCATCGCCGTGGGATGCGTGGTCATCCTCATATTCGCCATGGGCTGGAACCGCTACCTGTCGCTCGACACCCTGCGCGAGCACGGCCAGACCTTTCGCGACTTCACCGCCGCCAACTACGTCGTCAGCCTGCTGCTGCTGATGGTGATTTTCGCGGTCCTGACCGCCAGCGTGGTGCCGGGCGTCTTCTTCGTCACCATCACCGCCGGCTATCTGTTCGGGCCGTGGGTCGGGGGCGTGGCGACCTCGATCGCGGCCACGGCGGGGGCGCTGGCGGTCTATGGCGTGACGCGCACGGCCCTGGGCGACGCCCTGCGGCGCAAGGCCGGACGCGACGCGGGGCTGATGCAGAAGGTCTGCGACGCCATCGACCGGGACACCTTCTGGTACGTCCTGGCCTCGCGCCTGGCGGTGGTCGTGCCGTTCCACATGATCAATGTCGCCGCCGGGCTGGTGGCGGTGCGACTGGGCCCCTACAGCCTGGCCACCGTCATCGGCCTGCTGCCGGCGCACACCATCTACTGCTGGATCGGGGCGCGGCTGAACGCCCTGCTGGCCGAGGATCCCAACCCCGACTTCCAGGCCCTGTTCGCCCGCTTCTGGGCCCCGATGACGGGGGTGTTCGTGCTGGCCGTGGTCCTGCCCTTCGCCATGAAGGGGCTGCAGGCGGCGCTGCGCCGGCGAGGCCGGGCATGAACGAGGCAGCGAATGGCCCAAGCTTTGCGTTAGGGGAGGCATGAGCGAGGCGCGGCCCCTGATCGGCGGAACCGGACGGCGCATCCTGCCGGCGGGCTGGCGCGACCGGCTGCGCTTCCACGCGCCCGACGCCCTGGCCTGGCGTCTCTTGCTGCTGACCTTCGCCTTCACCGCCGCGGTCGAGGTGATGATCGTCGCCCCCAGCGCCGCCAACTTCCATGAGCGCTGGCTGCTGGACCGGCTGCAGTCGGCCGAGCTGGCCTCGGTCGGGGTCGAGGCCCTGCCCTATTCGGCGGTCGAGGACGAGACGGCCGAGCAGCTGCTGGCCATCGGCGGGGTGCAGGCGGTGGTGGTCGGCGACCAGGGGGTGCGGCGGCTGCTGCTGCAGGCCCCCAACCTGCCGCGGACGCCGGAGCTGATCGATCTGCGGCGCGACCGGCCGGTGGCCCGGCTGCTGGACCCGTGGCGGACCCTGTTCGGCCACCCGGACCGGTCGATCCGCGTCCAGGCCCGGCCGCGCTACCGGTCGGGCGACTTCATCGAGGTCCTCGCCCCGGCCGAACCGCTCAAGGGCGAGCTGCGCACCTTCCTGCTCAACAGCCTGCTGATGTCGGTGCTGCTGTCGCTGGTCGCCGGGGGACTGCTCTACGGCGGCCTCGCCTTCCTGGTGCTGCAGCCGCTGCGCCGGGTGACGCGCTCGATCGAGCGTTTCGCCCTCGATCCGGACGCCGAGGGCGATCCACCCAGCGACCGCCAGGACGAGATCGGCCGGGTCGAGCGCGAACTGGCGCGGATGCAGGGCGAGGTGCGCCAGTCGCTGCGGTCGCGCGCCCGGCTGGTGGCGCTCGGCGAGGCGGTGGCCAAGATCAACCACGACCTGCGCAACATGCTGACCTCGGCCCAGATGGCGTCGGAACGGTTGGCCGACTCGCCCGACCCGCAGGTGGCCAAGGCCCTGCCGCGGCTGGAACGGGCGCTGGGGCGGGCCGCGGCCCTGTCGCGCAATGTGCTGGAGTACGGCCGCAGCGAGGAGCCGGCCCCGCAACGGGCCCGCTTCGCCCTCGGCCCGGCCGTCGCCATGGCTGCGGAGGACGCCGGGCTGTCGGACGAGGGCGTGAGGCTGATCCGGTCGATCCCGGCCCGGTTCACCGTGCACGCCGACCCGGACCAGCTGCACCGGGTGCTGGTCAACCTGATGCGCAACGCGCGCCAGGCCATCGAGGGCGACGCCGCCCGGGTGGGCCGAAAGGGCGTCGTCCGGGTCAGCGCCACGCACGAGGACGGCGCGGCGGTCCTCCGCATCGCCGACAACGGGCCGGGCATTCCGCCCCGCCTGTCCGACCAGCTGTTCGAGCCCTTCGTCAGCGGCCGGACCTCCGACGGCACCGGCCTGGGTCTGACCATCTCGCGTGAACTGGCGGTCAGCCACGGCGGCGACCTGCGCCTTGTCGAGACCGGGCCCGAGGGGACGACCTTCGAGCTGCGGCTGCCCGACTGACGGCGCCAAATCGCGCGATCGGCGTTATCCGTCGTAGACCGCCGCGAAACGGCCCAGCTTGCGAAGCCGGGCCTTTGACCGAAGGAGTTTCGAGATGTTCCGACAGACCCTGATCGCCGCCGCCGCCCTGACATTGGGGGCCGCCCCCGTGCTGGCCCAGAACGCGCCCGCCCCGGCCAATCCCGAGCCGGGCTCGGAGGCCTGGCTGCGCATGCGGGGGGAGACGTACAGCCGCGCTCCGGATACCGAACAGAATCCGGCCGAAGTCGCCGCGACGGCCCGCCTGAACGCCGAGATCGCCGCCCGCAACGCCTCCGCCGAGGAGGCCGAGGCCGAGGCCGCGGCCTCGTTCGAACAGAGCAACGCCCGGTGGCGCGAGGAGACGGCGCGGCTCGAGACCGAACGGGCCCAGTGGGAGGCCAACGCCGCCGCCGCCAAGGCCGCCCAGGCCCAGTACGAGCGCGACCGCGCTGCGTGGGAG
>JAEYUE010000201.1 GCA_023433655.1 Pseudomonadota bacterium
ACCCGCTGGCTCAAGGGGTATATGCAGACTTTCGGGGTGCATTCGCGACGCCCGTGGCGGCTGGGCGCACGCGGAAGCCTGGCCCTGTCGGCCACGGTGGGCGCCGGGATCGTTTCGGCTGTGATCCACGGGCCGTCCGCTGCGTGGATCATCGCCGCGGTCCTCGTCGCGGCGACAGCCGGGCTGGCGCCCGGAACGCCGCTTCTCGCCGTGGCCGTGCTGCTGTTTGGCGCGTTCTCCGCCTGGCTGTCCTGCGCCGTGGGAGCACGGCGGGCCGGGATCCCCTACGGGCTTGCCGACATGCTCGCCGCCCCGGCCTACTGGTCGCTGCAGAGCCTGGCCGCCGCCCACGCCGCCTGGCGGCTGGTGCGTGAGCCCTTCGCCTGGGACAAGACGCGGCACCGTCGGGACGGGCCGTTCGAGCCCGGGCCGGTCCACGCCGCGCTTTACGAGACGGCGCCGGACCGCCTATCAGCGGGCCATGCCGCCGCGCCTCAACCCGTCGCCTGAGACCCTCGTCACCCGCGCCTGGCCGGACTACGCCCTGCTGGACAGCGGCGACGGCAGGAAGCTGGAGCGCTACGGCCCCTACACCGTGGTGCGGCCCGAGCCGCAGTGCTTCTGGTCGCCGCGTGATCCGCAGGCGTTCGAGGCGGCGGACGCGGTGTTCGATCCGACCGACGAGGACGAGGCCGGGCGCTGGCGCTTCGCCGGCAAGCCGGTGGAGAGCTTTCCGCTGGCGTGGCGCGACGTGCGTTTCACCAGCCGGTTCACGCCGTTCCGGCACCTGGCCTTCTTCCCCGAGCAGGCGGCCAACTGGGACTGGCTGGACGGGCGGGTGCGGCGGCTGCGCAGGCCGCGCATCCTGAACCTGTTCGGCTACACCGGCGTGGCCAGCCTGGCCTGCGCGGCGGCGGGGGCCGAGGTCACCCATGTCGACGCCTCCAAGAAGTCGGTGGCCTGGGCGCGGGAGAACGCCGAGCTCTCGGGGCTGGGCGACCGGCCGGTCCGCTGGATCGTCGAGGACGCGCGCAAATACGCCGCGCGCGAGGTGCGGCGGGGGTCGAAGTACGACGGGATCATCCTCGACCCGCCGAAGTACGGGCGCGGGCCGACGGGCGAGGTGTGGCGGCTGTTCGAGGACCTACAGGGGCTGCTGAAGGACTGCGCGGCGCTGCTGGGCGACGACGCCTCCTTCCTGCTGCTCAACGCCTATGCGGCGCGGATTTCGGGGCTGTCGCTGGCGCATCTGATGGCCGAGGCCACGCACGACCGCGGCGGGGTGATCGACTGGGGCGAGCTGGCCCTGGCCGAGGACGGGCCGGACGGGCGGGCGATCGGGCTGAGCTTCTTCGCGCGGTGGTCGGCGTGAGCGACCGGCTGATCACCTCCCTGACCAACGACACGGTCAAGGCCGTGCGCGCCCTGCACATGCGCAAGGAGCGCGAGGCGACCGGGCGGTTCCTCGCCGAGGGGCTGAAGTTCATCGGCGAGGCGCTTGATCAGCAAAGGGCCCCTCGCCTGCTGCTGGTCGGCGAAGAGGCGCGGCCGCATCCGCTCCTGGAGCGGGCGAAGGCCGAGACGCGGGCCGCCGGAGGCGAGGTCGTGGTCGTCACCCGCGCCATCCTCGAGAAGATCAGCCGGCGCGACAATCCGCAGACGGTGCTCGGGGTGTTCGAGCCGGTGCTGACGCCCCTCGCGGCCATCGTTCCGGAAGCCGCGCCGTGCTGGGTGGCGCTGGAGCAGGTGCGCGATCCGGGCAATCTGGGGACCATCATCCGCACCGCCGACGCGGCCGGCTGCGGCGGGGTGATCCTGATCGGCGACTGCGTCGATCCCTGGTCGGTCGAGGCGGTCAGGGCGACCATGGGCTCGGTGTTCGCCGTGGCCATCGCGCGGGCGACGGCGGCGGAGTTCCTCGCCTGGCGGCAGGCCTGGCCGGGCAGCGTCATCGGCACCCGGCTGGATGCGAAGGTCGGCTACCGCGAGGCGGACATCCAGCGGCCGGCGCTGATCCTGATGGGCAACGAGCAGGCCGGCCTGACCGACGAGCTGGCGGCGGCCTGCGACGTCAACGTCAAGATCCCCATGCGCGGCCGGGCCGACAGCCTGAACCTCGCCGTCGCCACCGGGATCATGGTCTATGCGGTGACCGACGCGGCCTAGAAGCTGGCGCCGTCGACCCGCGTGGCCGTCCAGCTGAACGGTTCGATATCGGTCAGGGTGCGGACGTTGATGGCGACCATGGGCCGGCCGTCGGGGCCCTCGCCGCGGGCGAAGCTCTGCACCCCGCAGGTCTGGCAGAAGCGATGGCCGATCTTGTGGCTGCCGAAGCGGTATTCGGTCTGGGGGCCGTCGGCGGTGAGGCGGAAGGCGTCGGGCTGGACGAAGCCGAGCACGAAGCCCTTGCGGTGGCAGTGCGAGCAATTGCACTCGATCAGGCCGTCGAGGCTCATGTCGACCTCGAAGGCCACGGCGCCGCAGTGGCAGGAGCCGGTGTGGGTTTGAACGTCGGTCATCACGCATCCTCCAGCAGGACCACCCCGGGGGCGGATTTGAGGGCGCCGCGCAGGGCGCCGTCCAGACGGTAGCGCCCGGGCAGCTTCAGCTCCACCTCGCGGCGACCGTCGAGCGAGGCGACGAGGAAGATCTCGCCGCCCTTGCCGTTGGCCTGGGCCCGGTCCAGCCGGGCCTTGAGGGCGGCGGCGTCGGCGGCGCGGGCCGAGACGTGGACGCGCAGGGCCAGCTGGGCGTCGTCCAGCACGGCGTCGAGCCGGCTGGCGTCGTCGCCGAAGAAGCGCACCTCGCCGTCCGACGACTTGGCGCGGACCCGGACCATGACGCTGGCCCCGGTCTCGAGCACCTCGCGGCATTTGCGCAGCTGCTCGGGCGGGAACAGGCATTCGAACTCGCCGGTCGGGTCCGAGAAGGTGACGAAGGCGAACTTCTCGCCGGTCCTGGCGCTGGCCCGCTCCTGCCGGCGGCGAACGACCCCGGCCATCATGAATGCCTCGTGGCCGCTTTCGGCCAGCTGGACGGCTTCGGCGACGAAGGTGACGCGCTTGCGCTTGAGGGCCGGGGCCATGTCCTCCAGCGGGTGGCCGGACAGGTAGAAGCCGACCGCCGCCAGCTCCTGGTCCAGCTTCTCGGGCCCGACCCACGGCTCGACCGGCCTGAGGCGCGGGCGGGCGGCGCCGGCCTGGTCGCCGCCGAACAGGCTGACCTGGGCCGAGGCGCGCTCGGCCGCCACGCTCTGGCAGTAGGCGATCAGGGTGTCGGCCTGCTCGACCAGCTGGCGGCGGTTGGTGTGGAAGCTGTCGAAGGCGCCGGCGCGGGCGAGGTTCTCCAGCGCGCGCTTGTTGACGTATTTCGGATCGACGCGCTCGAGGAAGTCGAAGATGTCGGTGAAACGGCCGCCGGTCTCGCGCACCTCGACGAGGTGTTTCATGGCCTCGAGCCCGACGTTGCGGATGGCGCCCAGCGCGTACAGCACGGCCCCCTGACCGTCCGTCCATTCGACATCGAAGTCGGCCGAGGAGCGGTTGACGTCCGGCGCCTTGACCGGCACCTCGAAGCGGCGGCAATCCTGATAGAAAACAGCCAGCTTGTCGGTGTTGCTAAGATCGAGACTCATGGAGGCGGCCATGAATTCGACAGGGTGGTTGGCCTTCAGCCAGCCAGTCTGGAAGGAGATCAGGGCGTAGGCGGCGGCGTGCGACTTGTTGAAGCCGTAGCCGGCGAACTTCGCCACCAGGTCGAAGATGCCGCCCGACTGCTCCTCCGGGACCCCCTTTTCCGAAGCGCCCTTGATGAAGCGGGCGCGCTGGAAGTCCATCTCCTCCTTCTTCTTCTTGCCCATCGCCCGGCGCAGCAGGTCGGCCTCGCCGAGGCTGTAGCCGGCCAGGATCTGGGCGATCTTCATCACCT
>JAEYUE010000277.1 GCA_023433655.1 Pseudomonadota bacterium
TTCTGATCGGGAGGTCGGCCCATGCGGGTGCGGATCATGAACTGGGCGCCGGCCTTGGCGACGTTTGCCGTCATGTCGGCGGCCGCTGGAACCGCCGCCGCCCAATGCGGCCCGATCTGCCCGCCGCCGCCGCCGCCCTGCTGCGAGCCGCCGCCGCCGCCCCCGCCGCCTCCGCCTCCGCCTCCCTGCTGCGAACAGCCGCCTGCTCCGCCGTGCTGCGGCGGTGGCGGCGACTTCAACGTCAATGTGAACGTCAACGCCAACGCCGAGGCCGGGGCCCGCAGCCGGGCGGGGCTGAACGCCCGCGCCGGCGGCAGCGTATGGGTCTCCGGCGGCGGCTCTGCCTATGTCACCGTCGACCAGCCCTATCCGACGACCATCAACGGACTGAACGTCGAGGGCGCGCGCGTCCGCCAGATCATCCGCGTTCCCTATGAGGCGCGCCGACGCTGGGAGAAGCGGGTGGTCATCCGCGCCTTCTGCATCGACGACCGCAATGTGCCGCACCCGGCCTCCCAGGTGCGGCCTGATCGCGATGTATACGGCGACTACGAAGGTGAGTTGTATCGCTGCCTGGCGGGGACCTGGCTGCAATACACCTGGGCCGAATATGCCGGCGACGTCGACTTCGAGCGCGGCGAGACGGTCAACTGCCGCAAGGGCGAGGCCCTGTGGCACGGCCGCGGCGGCATGGTCGAGTGCCGGCCCCAGAAGGCGGAGCGCGAGTGCAATGAGCGCTCCCTGCTGCGCCGCTATGGCGCGGGCGTGAAGATCCTGACCATGGTCCGGGAAGAGGTCTACACCGAGTACCGCGAGGAAGTGGTCGAGCAGCAAGGCATGGCCGTCTCCGGCGCCTCGATGACCCTGGACGGCGGCGTCGGCGGGCGGGTTTTCTGACGCCAACCTGAACATCGGCGTTCAGGGCGGCGTCATGGCGCAGCCTGTAGATTGCGAGGGTCGGCCCCGCCGACGATCCTGAGAAGCGACTGGCCCCGATCCGAAAGGACCGGGGCCTTTTTTGTCGGCTATTCCGTCGGGGCGGCCTCGGCGGTTTGCGAGGAGGTCACCGTCGCGCGCCAGGCGGTGTCGGACCGCAGATACTGGCGGGCCAGCCGCTGGACGTCGGCCGGGGTGACGGCTTCGAGGTCCGAAATGTGGGAGAGGGTCTGCTCGACCTCCTCCGGCCGCTCGGCCACATCGGCCAGCTGGCCCAACCAGTATTCGTTGCTGGCCTGGCTGCGGCGCAGCGATTCGATGACCGGGAGACGGGCGCGGTTCAGTTCGTCGTCGCTGACCGGCTCGGCCTGCAGGCCCGCCACGATCTGATCCACCGCCGCATAGAAGGCGGGCAGGGTCTCGGCCGCGGTCTGGGCCGTGATCGCGATCGAGCCATAGCCCTCGAAGGTGTCAGAGGCGCTGGAGCTGACGTTGGGCGAATAGGCCAGGGCCTGCTTCTCGCGGATCTCCTCCAGCACGCGCAGCTTGAGCACCTCGGCGAGGATCGAGGCGTGGCGGGCCTCCGTGCGGTCGTCGACCGCGTCGGTGGTCGGCCAGGCGATGTAACCCAGCGCCTGCTCGGCCGGACCGGTGTGGGTCAGGCGAACCGGCTCGGCCACCGCCGCCGGGAAGCGAAGTTCTGTGGCGCCCGGCGCCGGTGCGGCGTCGGGGCCGCGCGCCGGCAGGGCGCCAAGGGTCGGGGCCACCGCCGCGATGGCGTCCTCGACGGTGACGTCGCCGACGACCACCACGTCGATGGGGCCCGAGGCCAGGCCGCGGGTGACGCCGGCGCGGAGGTCCTCGACGGTCCAGCCCGCCACCTCTTCCGGGCTGGGGAAGGACTGCCGCTTGTCGCCGCTGGCCAGAAGGCCCGAAGCCTGCAGCCCGAAGGCGCCGCCGGGCGTGGCCATCTGCTGGGCGACGATCTGGGGGAAGAAGGCCTTGATCTGCTGGAAAGGCGCCGCGCGCAGTCCGGGATCGGTCAGATAGGCGGTCAGCACCTGCATCTCGAGCGCCAGGTCTTCCGGCCGGGTCGCGCCGGACAGGCTGTAGCTGTCGCTGTCGACGCCGAAGCCGGCCGAATAGATGCGGCCGTTCAGGACGCGGCTCATTTCGTCCGCCGTCAGCTTGCCGACGCCGCCCTGGGTGAAGACCAGCGGGGCCAGGGACTGCGGGTCCGAACGGTCGGTCGGCAGGCCCAGCTCGCCGATACCCGTACGGACGCTGACCAGAATCTGCTCGTCGCGGAAATCGGTCGGTTTGACGGTCAGGCGGACGCCGTTGGCGAAGGTGACGACGGTGGCGCCCACCTCGGCGATCTCGCGGCGATTCTGAACCACGCCGGGCGTTCCGAAGGAGGCGTACGGCCACTCCAGTTCAGCTTGGGCGGCCGGGGCGGCCACCGGCGTCTGACGCGAGGCTTCCAGCGCGGCCGTGACAGCGGCCTCGCCGCCCTCGACTTCGACGGGAGTGACGAACAGGGCCAGCGGACCCTCGCCGGCGAAGACCTGAGGCAGGACCGCGTTGACCTGTTCGGCGGTCAGGCCGTCGACGGCGGCGTTGAACAGGTCGAGGCTGGTCCGGGGCGTGTTGAAGACCGTGCTGTTGTTGACGGCTCCGATCAGGCCCATGGCCAGTTGCGGCGTGCGCCGGGTCGCGGCCGAGGCGACGGCGTTTTCGAGACTGGCGCGGATGCCTGTGATCTCACGCTGGAGCTCGGCTTCGGTCACGCCGTACTGGACGATGCGCCGCTGCTCCTGCTCGATGGTCTCCAGCGCCCGCTTCCATTCGCCGGGGTTGAAGTTGGCCGAGACGGAGGCCGAGCCGATGCTGTCGAACAGGTCGCCTTCCGAGGCGCTGGCGCTGATGAAGGGCGGATTGTCGGCGCGGGCGAGTTCGCCGAGGCGGCGGCTCAGCACAGCGAGGCCGAGACCGCGGACGAGATCCTCGCGGCGCTCCGCCACCGAGTCGGGGTCGCGGTCAGGGGCGCGGACATAGCCCAGGGTGATCGACGACTGCACGCCCGGCTCCAGCAGGATCCGGGTCTCCGGGCCGCGCGGCCGGACCGTTCCGAGATCCGGCTCCGGGCCGTCGGCGGCCTTGGGCTGCCAGCTTTCAAACGCGTTGCGGACCTTGGCTTCCATCTCGGCCACGTCGAAATCCCCGACCGCCACGAAGGTCGCCCGGGACGGACGGTAGTACGCCTCGTAGAAGTCGACGAAGCGCTGGCGCGGCGCGGTGCGGATGACGTCGAGGTTGCCGATCGGAAGGCGTTCGGACACGCGCTGGCCGGGGGCCAGCAGCTTGAGTTGGGCCTCCAGGGCGCGCAGGCCCGGCACGTTGCGCAGGCGCTGTTCGCCGACGATGACGTCGCGCTCGGCGTCGATCGCCTCAGGCGCCATCAGGGCCTCGGACACCTGTTCGCGCATGATGCGCAGCGCGTCGTTGACGATCGCCTCTTCAGCCCGCGGCAGTTCGAGCATGTACACGGTCTCGTCGAACGAGGTGTAGGCGTTGGTGTCGGCGCCGAAGGCCAGGCCGTGCCGCTCGAGGATGCGCAGCAGGTCGTTCTCGGGGATGTTGGTCGTCCCGTTGAAGGCCATGTGCTCCATGAAGTGGGCGAGGCCGCGCTGATCCTCGTCCTCCATCAGCGAGCCGGCATCGATGCGCAGGCGGAACGACGCCTGCCCGGGCGGGGTGGCGTTGCGCATGATGGCGTACTGCATGCCGTTGGCCAGCACGCCGAAGCGCACGTCGGCGTCGGCGGGGATGTCGCTGGCGGCCTGCGCCCACGGGTCGGACGGCTGGGCCTGCGCCTGGGCGAGGGCCGGCGAGGCGACGGTGAGGACCGTCAGCGAGGCGGCGGCGAGGAGGAGCAGGCGGCGGGGCGAACGCATGGCAGGCTACTTTCCGATGGGCGCGACGCTCCGATCGGAACCACGCCGGTCAAGGTGACGGGCGCGCAAACGTTCAGCCGACGCCCCCTGCAACCATTCAGGGACACGGAAGGGCCGCTCAAGTTACGGAAGTTTAATGTGAAGGACGGGAGACGTAGAAGGTGGCCGAGTTGCCGACCGCGTTGGCGCCGGTGATCACCGAGCGGGTTGAGCCGGCGACGGCCGTGTTCGCCGTCGCGGAGACGTCGCCGCCGTTGGTCTGGCTGCTGGAAGCCTCGAGATAGCCGCCGCAGTCCGAACAGGAATAGCCGGTGACCCGGTTTCCGACGGCGTCGGCGCCGACATAGACGTCGTATCCGTTGGTCCCCGAAAAGGTCGCGGTCACGTCGACGCCGCCCGAGTTGAACTGGCTGTTGTCGATCTCGACGTAGATGTCGTTGTTGCCGACCGACAGCTCGTTGGCGGCGCCGCGGGCGTGGGCTTCGGCGCGGCCGTAGTCATAGGCGGTGGTGGTCGCGGCGGCGCGGACGAAGGCGGTGTTGTCCTGTCGGGCCGAGGCCACGACCGAGCCGCCCTCATTGTAGAGCACGGCCTGGTTGGCGCTGGCCCGGGCGCGGCCGGCCAGGTCCCAGGCGTTGCCCGAGTTGGCGCTGGACTCCGCTTCAACGAAATCGCCGGTCGAGGTCTGGTTAATCGACAGGTTCTGGCCAGAGGTCTGGCCGCTGGTGGACTGGACGGCGTTCACGATGGCCTGGGAGTCGACGACCGCCTCGGCCGGAATGTATTGCGTCTCGATGCGGTTGTAGGCGCGCACCGTGGCCGAGGACGACTGGTCGACCGAGCCCTGGACGAACGAGCCTTCGCCGTACAGGGCGGTGGTGTTCGAGATGGCCGAGGCGTTGATGTAGGCGCCGCCCAGCAGGCGGGCGTCGTCCTCGCCCAGCTCCGAGGTGGCCCTGACCAGGCCCCCGGTGTTCGACTGGGTCGCGTCGACGGTCAGCTCGGCGTCGTAGGCGCTGACGGCCAGATAGTTGCCCTGGGCCTGGGTGGTGGCGTTCACCACGCCCGAGGTGTCGCCGCCCAGGGTCATGTCGGTGGTCGCGACGGCGTCGCCGCGCATGTCCTGGTCGGACCGCACCGTGATCGAGCCGTTCTCGACCGCGCCCGAGGCGGCGTTGCCCTGGGCCGAGGTGCTGACCGTGACCTGCTCCTGGGCGTCGACGACGTTCAGCGTCTGGTGCGAGAAGACGTCGCCCAGCTGCAGTTGCTGGTTCAGGACGACGCTGTCGTCCGGGGGAGGGGTCTGCGCGGCTGCCTCAGTAGCGGCTGCGGCGCACAGCGCCGTCGCGGCGATCGTGCCAGCGAGACGGATCCGCGCGGGTTTCGCCATTGTTCGTGTCCGTGTTGGGATAGGCCGGGTAGTAGCCGCCGGTCGGGCCGGTAGAGCCGCCGAGAGGATCGGGACCCGCCGACAGGCAGATCTCGGGGCCGGGCGCGCCGTAGAGGTTGGCCATGAACTCGACCGTGGCCCGTTCGATCAGGGCCCTCACCGCAAGCTGCACCGGCTCCAGACCGCCCTCGCCGGCCGAGATGTCGAAGACGTTGCCGTTCAGGAAGTCGAACACGCCGGCTGAAATCTCGCGGCCGATGATCTGCTTCTGGTAGGAGACGACGTCGACGACCTCGAGCGTGGTGGTCTGCACCAGCCGCAGGTCGAGGGCGATGTTCATCACAAAGGCCTTGCCCGCGAAGGCCGTCGACAGCGGCGTATCCGTGCTGGCCTGGCCAGCGGCCATATCGAACCCGCCCGAGCGGATGTTGTAGTTCACCTCGGTGATGCCGCCGATGATGTAGAAGTCCGACCCCGGAACCGAGCCGGCGAGGATGCGGCGGTATTCGACGTCGTCGGCCCCGCCGGCGCCGGGATCGCCGATCAGGCGGTTGTTGGCGTAACGCAGCTCCATTTCCGACACCGAGGTGTCGTAGCGCTCGAGCATCCTCGCCCCGGCCTTGGCGAGGGCGGACA
Source organism: Pseudomonadota bacterium (assembly GCA_023433655.1). Classification (GTDB taxonomy): domain Bacteria; phylum Pseudomonadota; class Alphaproteobacteria; order Caulobacterales; family Caulobacteraceae; genus Brevundimonas. The sequence continues at coordinate 5,920 of JAEYUE010000277.1, forward strand.
TGGCCATCAGCGAGGCGCCGCCGGTGATCTGGCGGCCGCCGTCGGCGGACACCGTGCCGGTGTAGTCGGCGATACGACCCACAGCCATCCGCGGGGAGGGCAGGTTGTAGCGCCGGGCGTAGTCGGCCATGCAGTACAGGGCCGCCGAGTAGGGCGTCGGATTGGCGGTCACCGGGGCGTTGCCGATCGGGGTGGCGTACATCCCCTGCGGGCCCGCGGAGGCGGAGATGCAGCCGCCGAGAAGCGCCGCGATGGCGCTGGCGGCGACGACCGTCCTCAGACGCCTGACTGACGGACCGTGATTCATGGAAGCCTCAGCGTGCCGTTCAGGTTGGTTCCGGCGGTGACGTTGCCGGTATTGGTCTGGGTCGAGTTGACGATGACGGTGTTGTGGTTGCCCTGGACCACCACGTTCAGGCTGTTGCCGATGGCCGTGGAGCCGCCGATGGTCATCCCGTCGTTCGATCCGCCCACCCCCGAGAAGCTGGACGACACCCCGCCGCTGGCGCTGGAATAGGTGCTGGCCCCGGACTGGATGATGCCGTTGACGATCAGCCGGTTGCCGTTCTGATCGCGGGTCGATCCGGTCTGCGGGCGCGCCGTCGTATAGCGCGAGGCGCCGTAGCCGGCCTGATACGCCCCCATTCCGGAGGAGCCCGCCGACTGGGCCTGGGCCAGGCCGGGCGCGGCGAGCAGGGCGGCGCCGAGCACGGCGGGGATGATCTTCAGCCGGATGGTCAAGACGAACCTCCACGGGGCATGGTTGACGGGCCGTCAAGCAACGCCCGTGCCAATCTGGATCATGGTTATTAAGAACCGCTTGCCATACTGGCGGTTGATCCCGCGCACACACCGGAGCCCGACCCTGACCGATCAGTCGCCGCACGAACGGATGTTCAACGCACCCGCGACGGCCGTTCTTCTGGCCGCGGCCCTGCCGGTCCTGTTCTGGATGCAGACGCAGTTGCCTGACGAGGGACTGTCCCTTGCCTTCCGGCCCGCTTCGCTATGGCGGGGGGAGGGGTGGCCGACGCTGTTCACCTCGATGGTCACCCATTCAGGGTGGACGCATGTGATGACCAACGCGGTCGTCGCCCTGATCTTCGGGACCCCCGTTGCGCGGCTTCTGGCCGGCGCCCGGGGAACTGCCGGCTTCATCGCCTTCTGCCTTCTCGCCGGCGCGGCCAGCGGGATCGGTTACGCCCTGATTCATCCCGCCAGTGAGGATCTGCTTGTCGGCGCCTCCGGCGCAGTATCAGGCCTCGTGGGCGCCGGTCTCCGGCTGGTGGGCCGGCGCGATGGACGCCTGTCCGGCCTCGGTGATCCCCGCTTCCTCATGATGGCGGCCGTCATCATGGCGCTCAATCTGGTTACGGGCCTGGTCGGCCTCGCCGGTGACTCGCTGGGAGCGAGGATCGCCTGGGAAGCCCACGTCTTCGGTTTTCTCACCGGCGCGCTGCTGATCGGACCCTGGGCGCGGCTGTTCGGATCACGCCGGACGTCATTTGATTCCCCGTCCGATCTGGGCGACCCTCGCGACTGAAGCGGCCCGTCCGCGGCCGCGCTCTATATAGAGAGGGAGGAGCCGCGATGCTGGTCGCCGAAATTCTCAAGGACAAGGGCGACGCGGTGTACAGCATCGCTCCCGGGGCGCGGTTGGCCGAGGCCTGCGCCGAGCTGCACAGGCTCAAGGTCGGCGCCCTGATCGTTTGCGAAGCCGATCGCGCCGTCGGCGTGCTTTCCGAACGGGACGTCGTCCGGGGAATCGCGGGGGGCGGCGCCGAGGCGCTCGAGAGGCCGGTGTCCGAATTCATGACCGCCGACATCGTCTTCGCCGCGCCGGCCGAGACGGTCGGGATGCTGATGGAGCGGATGACCGACCGCCGGATCCGCCACCTGCCGGTGCTCAGGGACGGGCGCCTGACGGGCGTGGTCTCGATCGGCGACGTGGTCAAATGCCAGATCGCAGAGGCGACCCAGGAAGCGGAATCCCTGCGGACCTATATAGCAGCGGGCTGATCGCTGGGGCGACCTTCCCCGTAGCGCCGGCCGTCGAGCGGGGGTCGGCGAGAAAATCAGGGAATCCGCAAGAATCGGGTTGCGGCCCGGAAGGCCGCTGCGTATATCGCCGCCTCGCTCGGAAACGGGCCGGCCGCCGGGGCCGCGGAGACGAAAGCCTCCCGACCCCGCCGCGAAGAAAGAGGTGAAAGCCTCTTGATTTTCGGAAGCGGTTTGGTTAGGTTCCGCGCTCCAATCGAATCGTCGGAAACGAACTACGGAGGGCAGCCTCTCGGCTCCACCCGGCGGTTTTTTGCGGTCTGGAAGGTCTCGATCCTCCGCTCTGCAAAATGGCTGAAAAGCCCGGTTGACACGGAGAACGGCCTTCCTTAGAGAGCCGCCTCCGCCGCCCTCCGGGGCGGTCTTGCAGACAGAGGTTCTTCTTTAAAAAGAACCACTTGACGCAGGAAAATGAGGCGCTAAACAGCGCCTCCCTCGCCGCCAGGCGGGGCCGCTGAAAAGAGATCATTCTTCGGAATGACCGCTTGACAGGGGAAAGCGAGGCGACTACATCGCCGCCTCCGCCGAAACCGGGCGCTAAACGGTGGGATCGGGTTTCCGGTTCCGGGTCTTTGAAATCGTTGATCTGGAAAGAGAAACGCAGGCGGCGGTGTCCTGACGATAACCCTTCGAGGTTATCTCGACACTGACATCTGCGGTCTTTTTGAAAAGACACCATGACGTCCTCTTCGGAGAGACGTTCGTGGGATCTCGTCAAGAATACGTAGAACTAATGCCAGGTCGGTCCTTCGGGATCGTCCGATGCTTAGGTCAGAAGTCAACTCAACCTGAGAGTTTGATCCTGGCTCAGAGCGAACGCTGGCGGCAGGCCTAACACATGCAAGTCGAACGAACTCTTCGGAGTTAGTGGCGGACGGGTGAGTAACAC
>JAEYUE010000230.1 GCA_023433655.1 Pseudomonadota bacterium
CTCGACATGCGCCCGATCGATGCGGTGCCCGTCACTATCGACTCGCCGGGCTCCGGGGCGGTATCCGCCGCGCATGGCTGACACACCGACGACCCCCACCGTCCTCCTGCCCGAAGCCGAGGTCGCCCGCATCGTCGACGACCTCGCTCGGCGCATCGCCCCCGTCACCGACGACGAGACGGTGGCCGCCGTGCTGCTGACCGGCGGCCTGTGGTTCGCGGCCGACCTGACCCGAGCCCTGGCGCGCCTCGGACGTCACGTCCGCTTCGACGCCCTCTGGCTGGCCTCCTACGGCGACGCGCAGACCAGCCGCGGCCGCATCGACGTCTATGCGGACTTCCAGCGCTCCATCGAGGGGCGCCGCGTCCTCATCATTGATGATGTGTTCGACACCGGCCTGTCCCTGGCCGAAGCCGTTCGCATCGCCGAGAGCAAGGGCGCCGCCGAAGTCCTCACCGTGGTCTTCGCCAAGAAGCCGTGGCCGCTCCCCCGCGCCCCCGAGCCGGATTTCGTCGGCTGGGAGGCCCCGAACCGCTTCCTCGTCGGCTACGGCCTCGACCACGCCGGCGCCCTCCGCGGCCTCCCCGACATCTGCGCCCTGGACTAGGCTGGGCGGGGTGGCGCTCTGCGGGCAATCCACGGAACTATAGTCCGATAGTCACAAACTTCCGCCGCAACTTCAGACACATCGGCGTTTCTCAACCCGATCTTCCCGCCTGAGGAAGCGGCGACCCGATACTCCCCTCCCGGGCTTCCGGCCCGGCTGGTCTTTGACACGTGAATCCCCCCGAACGAGGCGATGCCAGTGTGCGCATCGTTACGCCCCGATTCCGCCGGGGCCGGGTCGAATCTTGCCCGGCCGCCGCTCGCGGCCGATCGCGCGAATTATCAAGTCATTGAAAATCCGCGAGGCGGATGTCGACTCCGTCGACTCCGCCACTGCGAATTTCGAGGAGGGCCGGGCAAATTCTTGTTGCGGGGAGGGGTCAGCCCCGGTCCAGCCACTCCGCCCGCGGCTCGCGCGCCCACATCTCCTCATAGACGGGGCGCGTCCGGACCACCGCCCACCGATCCCCGTCGACCAGCACCTCCGGGACCAGAGGCCGCGAATTGTACTCGCTCGCCAGCACCGCTCCGTACGCCCCCGCGCTCATGAAGGCGACGAGGTCTCCCGCCTGCAGCGGCGGCAGGTCCCGGTCCCGGGCGAACACGTCTGTCGACTCGCATATCGGCCCGACCAGATCATAGGGTCCGGTCACGCCCTCCCGCACCCGCACCGGGACCAGATCGTGGAAGGCGTCGTAGAGCGCGGGCCGCATCAGGTCGTTCATCCCGGCGTCCAGAACGAGGAAGCGCCGCCCGTCGCTGCGGGCGTTGACCTGGATGACCCGGCTGACCAGCACCCCGGCGTTGGCGGCCAGCAGCCGGCCCGGCTCGAACACGGCGTCGACCCCCAGCCCGTCCAGCACCCTTGCGGCCATGCCGACATAGGCCTCGATCGACGGCAGGTCGGTCTGGCCGTGATACGGCACGCCCAGACCGCCGCCGAGGTCCAGCCGTCGCACACCCAGACCTTGCGCCCGCAGGGCCAGCGTCATCTCGCGCAGGGACCGGAACGCACCCTCCAGCGGCTCCAGCGTGGCGATCTGGCTGCCGATGTGACAGGCCAGCCCCACCGGCGTCACATGCGGCGAGGCCGCGGCGCGGGCGTACAGGGCCGGCGCTTCCTCGGCCGGCACGCCGAACTTGTCCGTCGCCCCGCCGGTGGTGATGCGCGCGTGGCCGCCCGCCCCGATGCGCGGATTGACCCGGATGGCGATCTCCGGCGCCGCCCCCTTCGTCGCCGCCACCGCGATCAGCCGATCCAGCTCGACGGCGCTCTCGACATTGATCTGGCGCACCCCCGCCTCGATGGCGAAGGCCAGTTCGGCGTCGCTCTTGCCCACGCCCGAGAAGACGATCCGTTCGCCCGGCACGCCGGCCTTCAGCGCCCGCCGGATCTCGCCTTCCGACACCGTGTCCGCCCCGCTGCCCAGCCGCGCCAGGGTGGCGAGCACCGACAGGTTGGAATTCGCCTTCACCGCAAAGGCGATCAGGGACTCCCCAAGCGCCGCGCGATGGCCGTCCAGCGCGGCGCGCAGCAGGCTGTAGTGCCGCGTCAGCGTCGCCGTCGAATAGGCGTAGAAGGGCGTTCCGACCGCTTCGGCCAGCGCCTCTAGCGGCACGCCCTCGGCCTGCAGCGCGCCGTCGATCCGGTCGAAATGATGCAAGGCCCTAGCTCGGGTCGGCGCCCGACCCGCCAAAGGGGTTCGAGCTGGGGCCCCCGTCGATCGGCTGCTGGCTGGGCGGACGATAGACCGTCGCCGGCTCCACCGGCCCCGGTCCCCGGGCCGAGGGCAGGCTGCGTTCGGTGCGCTTGGCCGGCGGCGCGTCCAGGTCGGCCATCCGGCCGCAACCGACGGCGGTGACGGCGATCAGGGCGGCGGCGCCCGCAAGGAGGATCTTCTTCATGGCAGTCGCGACTTCCACTCGGCGATGCGCGCGCGGACCTGTTCCGGCGCCGTGCCCCCAAAGCTCTGGCGGCTGGCGCAGGAAGCCTCGGGGGTGAGCACCTTGTAAACCGCTTCCGTCACGCCCGCCTCAAGCGATTGCAGTTCGGCCAGCGGCAGTTGCGCCAGGTCCACGCCCAGGGCCTCGGCCCGCTTCACCGCCGCCCCCGTGACATGGTGGGCCTTGCGGAACGGCAGGTTCAGCTCGCGCACCAGCCAGTCGGCCAGGTCGGTCGCGGTCGAGAAGCCCGACCCCGCCGCGGCCCGCATCCGCTCCACGTCCGGCCTCAGGGCCGAGACCATCGCCGTCATCGCCCCCAGCGCCAGCGTCAGGGCGTCGAAGGCCTCGAACACCGGCGGCTTGTCCTCCTGCATGTCCTTTGAATAGGCCAGCGGCAGGCCCTTCATCACCGTCGACAGCGCCACCAGCGAGCCCATGATCCGCCCGGTCTTGGCCCGCACCAGCTCGGCTGCGTCCGGGTTGCGCTTCTGCGGCATGATCGACGACCCGGTGGTCAGGTCGTCCGGCAAGGTGACGAAACCGAACTGCGGCGTCATCCACACCACGATCTCCTCCGCCAGCCGCGACAGGTGCCCCGCGCAGATCGAGGCCGCCGCAAGGCTCTCGAGGGCGAAGTCGCGGTCCGACACCGCGTCCAGCGAATTGCCCATCGGCCGGTCGAAACCCAGCTCCTTCGCCGTCATGTGCCGGTCGATGGGGAAGGGCGATCCGGCCAGCGCCGCCGCCCCCAGCGGGCTTTCGTTCATCCGCGCCCGGGCGTCGGCGAAGCGCGAGGCGTCGCGGCCGAACATCTCGACATAGGCCATCAGGTGATGGCCGAAGGTCACCGGCTGGGCCGGCTGCAGGTGGGTGAAGCCGGGCATCAGGTCGCCGGCGTGCGCCTCCGCCCTGCCCAGCAAAGCCCGCTGCAGCCCCTGCAGCTGTTCGACCGCCCGGTCGCAGGCGTCCCGCACCCACAGGCGGAAGTCCGTGGCCACCTGGTCGTTCCGGCTCCGCGCCGTGTGCAGCCGCCCCGACGGCTCGCCGATCAGTTCCGCCAGCCGGGCCTCCACGTTCATGTGGATGTCCTCGAACCGGTCGCGGAACGGGAAGCTGCCGTCCCGCATCTCGGCCTCGATGGCGTCCAGCCCGCCCAGGATGGCCCCGGCGTCCGCCTGCGACACGATCCCCTGCTTGGCCAGCATCCGGCAATGCGCCCGCGAGCCGGCCAGATCCTGCGCCCACAGCCGCCGATCCACGCCGATCGAGACGTTGATCGCCTGCATGATCTCGGCCGGCTCGGCCGAGAAGCGCCCGCCCCACATGTCTTGACCTTTCGCCGCCGCCTCGGCTTTGGTCTTGCGGTCAGGAGGCGTCGGGTCGGTCATGAAGGTCTCGAAGGTGATCGTGGGCGTCGCCCTGGCGACGCTGCTGGTCGGCGCGGCCGGCGGGGCGGCGTTCCTATACGCCAATCCCGGCCTGTTCGACAAAGCGGCCGCGCCCGCCGCCCCGGCGAAGAGCGAACTGGCGCGCTTCGCCGCCGGCCCCATCGCCCGCCTCGAGACGCCCGCCGCCCTCGAGCCCGCGCCGGACTATGTCTTCAAGACCCGCGACGGGGCCGATGCGACCTTCGCCGACTTCCGCGGCAAGGTGGTGGTCGTCAACCTCTGGGCCATGTGGTGCGCGCCCTGCCGCACCGAGATGCCGACCCTCGCCCGCCTCGCCGAGGTCTACGCAGGGACCGACCTCGTCGTCCTGCCGATCAACGTCGACCGCACGCCCGACGAGGTCGCCGACGCCCGCAGCTTCATCGACGTGCACGAGCCCCTGCCGCTGTACAGCGACATGAGGTTCCAGCTGCCCTTCGAACTGCCGGGCAAGGGCAAGATGCCCCAGACCGTCCTGCTCGACCGTCAGGGCCGCATCCGCGCGCATTTCTCGGGCGAGGCCGACTGGTCGAGCCCCGAGGCCCGCGCCCTGATCGACGCCCTGCTGGCCGAGACCGCCTAGTTCCCGCGCGTGTCGGCGGCCGTCTCGGCCTGCTGCTCGTCCGCCTCCTCGGCGAGACGGTCGGTGCTTTCGTCGATCTCCTGGGCGACCTCGCCGGCCCCGGCCTTGATCGCCGCGCCGAGCTGGGCGGCCTCTTCCTGGACGGCGTCGCCCGCGTCCTCGGCGGCCTCGCCGGTACCGGCCGCGGCCTCGTTGGCGTCCGCCTGGGCGTTGTCCTGCTCGGCCTCGGTGCAGGCGGCCGCGCCCAGGGCGAGGGCGACGATAGCGGCGGCGGCTCGGATACGCATGGCGAAGACCCCTTGATGAAGAACCTTCGCCGTCAACGTCCGCAACCGGCCGAAGTTGCGGATTTTGGCGCGATCGACTTCATGGTAGTAGTTCGCAACGCAGTTCAGGAGAGGGGCGATGGCGATCAGGTTTGTTGTGGCGGGGCTCATGGGCCTGGCGGTTCTGGCGCCAGGCGCCGCCCTCGGTCAGACGCCTCCGCAGATTAACGGAACGTCCGGGGGCCGGCCGGGGGTGGGGCCAGTAGGCCGGATGACCGAGCAGCAGAGCTCCTGGCGCTTTGAAAGCGAGGAGATGCGCCGCCGCAACGGCATGACTCATGAGGAAGCTGAGGCGCAGTACGGGCCAGAAAGGGTGCAACTGGCCGAGCAGGTCCAGGCCCTCATGGACGAGGGCAAGTGCCGCGAGGCCCGCGCCCTGGCCAACGAGCACGGCGAGCGCCAGATGGCGCTGCGCGTGCGCCAGACCTGCCGCGCCCGCTAGCCGGCATCGAAAGAGCGCCGCCCGGGGCCTCGAACGGCCCCACGATGAGGTCGTGAAGCTGGACAATCCTCATGCGCGCCTCGTGACCGCGTAGAGCCTTGCGCGCGGGAACCGCAGCACTGGCCGGCGGTTGAGGACCGGCGCAATCGTCAATGCGGTGTGGGCGACAGATCCTGACCCCGCTATTTCACGGTCCGTGGAGCGAAGGACGGAAAGAGATGAGCTCCCGCCTGCGGGTCGGATATCACGCGTCCCACGAGCAGTTCGCGCCATCCGAGCTGCTTCGCCATGTCGTCCATGCCGAAGAGGCGGGGTTCGCCCTAGCCATGTCGGCAGACCATTTTCATCCGTGGAGCGTGCGCCAGGGCCAGTCGGGATTCAGCTGGGCCTGGCTCGGCGCCGCGATGCAGGCGACCCGCCGCCTCGACTTCGGCGGCCTCTGCGTGCCCGGGGGCTGGCGGTACCATCCGGCCCTTGTCGCCCAGGCCGCTGCGACCCTGGCCGAGATGTTCCCCGGACGCCTGCGGTGGATCGGGGCCGGGAGCGGGGAGGCGCTCAACGAAGGCGTCGTCGGCGCGGGCTGGCCCGCCAAGGATGAGCGCAACGCGCGGCTCGCCGCCGGCGTCGACATCATGCGCGCCCTGTGGCGCGGCGAGACGGTGACGCGGGCCGGGCCGCCGGCCGTTGAGCAGGCGACGCTGTTCACGCGCCCATCGAACCCGCCGCGGATCTACGGCGCCGCCCTGACTCCCGAAACCGCAGCCTGGGTCGGCGGGTGGGCCGACGGGCTTCTGACCACGGCCGCCGGCATGGACGATCTCCGGGCCATCGTCGACGCCTTCCGCGAAGGCGGGGGCGAGGGCAAGCCCATGGCCCTCCAGGTCCATCTGTCCTGGGCGCCCGACGAGGCCGAGGCCCGCGCCGCGGCCCATGACCAGTGGCGTTCGAACACGATCAGTCCCGCCGTCTCCGAGACCCTCGCCACGCCGGGCCGGTTCGACGACGCGGCCGCGGAGGTGCGCCCGGAGGACATGGACGAGCATGTGGCGATCTCGGCCGATCCGGCCTGGCACCTCGACCGGTTGCTGGAGCGGTCCGCCCTCGGCTTCGACGAACTCCACCTCCACAACGTCGGACGCAACCAGGGCGACTTCATCGAGGTGTTCGGGCAAGAGGTTCTTCCGGGCCTGGCCCGCGGCTGATCGCGGCGGCGGCCTGGATCAGGGCGATATGGGTCAGGCCCTGGGGCATGTTGCCCAGCCAGCGTCCGCTGCCGGCCTCCGCCATCTCGGGCAGGATGCCGACCCCGCCGAGGGCGGCGACGAGGGCCTCGAAGCTGGCCGCCGCCTCACCGAGCCGGCCGAGCCGCGCCTTCGCCTCGATCACCCAGAAGCTGCAGGCGAGAAAACAGCCCTCGCTGTCCTGCACCCCCGACATTCGGTGGTGGAACAGGCTGCAGCCGAGCTCGCCGTCGATGGCGGCGAGCGTCGCCTCCACGCGATGGGGCGGGCCGAAGCCGGACCGCGCCATCAGGGCGAGACTGGCGTCGATGACCTCCGAGCCCGGCCAAGCGACGTAGGCCTGGCGAGCTTCGGACCAGCAGCATTCCTCGATCCACGCTTCGACGAGATCGCGGGTCGCGGCCCAGTGCTCGCGGCGCCCGGCCGGCAGCAGGCCGGCGTCGGCGAGATCCACGGCCCGCGCCAGCGCCTGCCAGCAGCTCAGCCGGGAGTTGGCGTACAGGCGCCGCTCCGACAGCTCCCAGATGCCGGCGTCCGGCGCGCGCCACGCCTCCATGCTCTCGTCCGCGAGGCCCACGAGAGCCACGGCCACCTCCGGTCCGGGCCTCCAGCCGGCGCGCGCGAGCCGGTGGGCCGCCTGCATCATGTCCCCGAACACGCCGTGTTGCCGCTGCCGGGTGGCGAGGTTGCCGACATGCACCGGGCGGGAGTCGCGGTAGCCGGGCAGGTCCAGTTCACGGTCCATCGGCGCCAGGGCGCCGTCCAGATCGAAAGCCACGCTCGGCCCGTGGGCGGAGATCCGCGCGATCAGCCACTCGAACGTCCGGACCGCGTCCTCCACGGCGCCGACCTCGACCAGCGCTTCGACGGCGTAGGCCGCGTCGCGAATCCAGACGTAGCGGAAGTCCCAGTTGCGCTCGCTGCCCATTTTCTCGGGCAGGGAGGTCGTGGCGGCCGCGGGGACGGCGCCCGAAGGCGCGCACAGGAGCTTGAGGGCGAGGGCGTGGCGCAGGACCAGGTCCGCGTACGGGCCTTCCATCCGCAGGCCTTCCGTCCATTCGCGCCAGGCCTCGTCGGCGCGCCGGAGGCAGTCCGGGGCGTCATCCGGCGCGGGCGTGCCGTCCATGCTGAGCGTCAGCGTGCAGCTCTGGCCCGCCTCGAGGCACAGCCCGGCCGTCGGCGTCCCCCTGGGGCCGGGGGTCAGATCGACAGGCGGGACGGCGGCCAGCCGGCAGGAGCGGCCGGCCGCGGGCCGGAGCTCCACCCTCATCTCGACGCGGCCTTCGAGGCCCTCGATGCGGCGGATGATCTGCCTCGCCGGTTCGCCGGCCGGGTCCACCGGCATTCCCTCGGACAGGCGCACGCGGCCCTCGTTGGTCGCAAACTCGGTCACCAGGATGTTGCTGGCCGGCCGGTATCGGCGCTCGGCGGTGAAACGGCCGCGCGGGCGGATCAAGAAATGCGCCCCGTCGCGGTCCAGGAGGCGATCCAGCACCGGCTCGTCATCGAGGCGCGGCGCGCACCACCAGTCGACGCCCCCGTCCGCCCCCGACAGCGCCACGGTCCAGCCGTCGCCGATGGCGGCATAGCTCTCCAGCGGCAACTGGCCCTGTCGGCGGCGGGTGTCCTGAAGCGTCATGCGGATCGGCCCTGTTCGGTTTGCCGGAAACTGCCGAACCCTCGCCCGGGTTCAGCGACTGCCGGGCGCGCGTCCGCGAGGGGACCGCTCGCCCCCCCGACGGATGCAACCACCCGGCGCCGGCGCGGTTGAGACAGCGGACCGCCGGGGAGCGGAATCGAGGACAGGACGATGGAGGAAATCGGGCGACGGGTCTGGGCGATCGCCGAGGGCTACATCCCCGGGCTGAGCCACGGTCCCGAGCCGCGGATGACCAGTCACGAGACCGCCTGCGTGCTCAACGCCGGCGACCGCGACGCGCACATCGAGATCATGCTCTATTTCACCGACCGGGATCCCGTCGGCCCTTACCGCGAGACAGTACCGGCCGGTCGGACGCGGCACATCCGCTTCAACGACCTGTCGTCGCCGCAGCCGGTCCCGCGCGATACCGAATACGCCTCCGTCATCCGGTCCGACCGTCCGGTCGTCGTCCAGCACAGCCGGCTGGATTCGCGGCAGGCCGAGAACGCCCTGATGACCACGGTCGCGTTCGGGCAGGACTGAGGACCCGACGATGGACGCCCGTCACCGACCGATCAGCCCGCCCCCGGCGCACGGCTCCCGGGGCCGCGAACTCCCCGCCTATGTCTCCAACGGAGTGATCGGCCTGCGCGTGCGCGAGAACCCCCTCGAGGCGGGCATGTGCATTGTCAGCGGCTTCGTCGGCCGCCATCACGAACTGCGCATCGAGGCGGCGGCGGCGTCGCCCTACCCCCTGGCCGGCGACATCGCCGTCAACGGGCAGTGGACCAGCGATCGGATCGGCTCCGTCGAGGCGATCGACCAGGCCTACGATTTCGAGACCGCCGAGCTCGTCAGCCGACTGGCCGTCTCGCTGGATGGCGTCAGGGCGGAGGTGACCATCGTGGTGTTCGCCAGCCGCACCCACCCGACCCTGGTCTGTGAGGAGATTTCGCTCACGGTAGACGGCGCCTGCGAGATCGGTGTCCGCCTCGACACCGGATTCGACGGGGTTCGCGGCGAGGCCCTCGAGCGCCGTTTGCACACCCCCGGCGAGGACGAGCCGGTCTGCGATGGATCCCTGCTGTGGCGGTCCGAGGGCGGCCTCGGCCGGTGCGGCCTCGCGCTCCTGACCGAGGGACCTGAGGACGCCGAACGATCGCAGGTCGGCTCCGACAGCCACGGGCCGGTCGCCACCACCTACACCTTCCGCGCCCGCAAGGGACGCCGCTACCGGCTTACGCGCCTCGTCAGCCTGGTCCCGGACGTGCTCCACGACCAGCCCGACCACCAGGCCGTCCGGTTGGTCGCGGCCGCCGGCGAACTGGGTTTCGACGAACTCAGGCGGCGCAACCGCGCGGCCTGGCGGGAACTCTGGCGGGGCCGGATCCGCCTCGTCGGCGCCGAGACGAAATGGCAGGCCATGGCCGACGCCGCCTTCTTCTACCTGAACACCTCGGTCCACTCCGCCTCACCGGCGTCGACGTCGATCTACGGATTGGCCAGTTGGTGGGACTACCACTACTACTACGGCCATGTGATGTGGGACGTGGACGCGTTCGCGGGGCCGCCGGTGGCGTTGCTGCAGCCGGAGGCGGCGCGGGCGCTGCTGGAGTTCCGGACGCGGGGGCTGGAGGCGGCGCGGAACAACGCCAGGCTGCAGGGCCGGCTGGGGCTGCAGTTCCCGTGGGAGGCGGGCCCCTCGACCGGACAGGAGACCACGCCCGGCGGGGCCAGCGCGGCGGCGCGCGAGGACCACGTCAGCCTGCACGTGGCGCGCGCCTTCGCCTACTACGCCGACGCCACCGGCGACGCCCAGTTCCTGCGCGAACAGGCCTGGCCGGTGCTGTCCGGCGTGGCCGACTGGTTCGCCGACCGGGTCGCCCGGACCCGCGACGGGTTCGACCTGCTGGAGGGCGGCGGGCCCGCCGAACGCGCCGCCAAGGACGACAACGACGCCCTGACCCTGATGATCGCGCGGGTCATCCTGGCTCGCGCCGCCGAGGCGGCCGAAACCCTCGGCTACCCGCCCCGGCCGGTGTGGGCCGAGGTCGCGGCCGGCCTGCACGTGCCCGTCCGCGAGGACGGCGTCATCGCGGCGCACGACGGCTATCGCGTCGACGAGGAGAAGGGCGCCACGCCCTCGCCGCTGATGGCGATCTTCCCCTACTGGGCTGAGCTCGATCCGGAGGTCGAGGCCCGGACGCTGCGCTTCTACCTCGATCTGTGGAGCGGCTATGTCGGCTCGCCGATGCTGCCGGCGCTCTATGGGGTCTGGGCGGCCTGGGCCGGGGACCGCGCCCTGTCCCTGAAGCTGCTGGAGGAGGGCTACGGCCTTTACCAGTTCCCACGCTTCCAGCAGACGCTGGAGTACCGCCTCGACAAGGTTCCCGGCGGCGTTCCGTCGGGCCCCTTCTTCGCCAACATGGGCGCCTTCCTGACCGGTTTGTTGACCGGCTTCCCGGGGCTGAACATCAGCTCCGGCGACCCGGCGACCTGGCCCGCGCGGGATGTCGTCCTGCCGGACGGCTGGCAGGCCATCGAGTGCGACCGCATCTGGGTGCGCGGACAGCCGATGAAGCTTCGGGCCCGTCATGGGGAGCGGGCCGAACTGATCGAATGAAGGGCGGGGGGTCGGCACCAGCCGGTCAACGGGGCCCGGGGAATCCCGTTGAGCGCATCGGGATCGAACCAGGGGGGCCGGACGGCGGAACCGCTCGCGGCGATCTCGCGCGCCTGCCGGATCAGGGCGGCGGTTCCACGCGGGGGAGGGTGGTGGCTGGGGGCGGGCTCGAACCGCCGACCTGTGGGTTATGAATCCACCGCTCTAACCAGCTGAGCTACCCAGCCCCGTCAGGGGTCCGGCGGGAACTGGCCTGTCCGCCGGAAGAGGCGTGCCTATAGAGGCGCCGCGAGGCGGATTCAAGTCGTCGCGGGCCGGCCGGGCGCATCCGGTCCCGTGACGTCGTGCGTAAGGAACTGTAACACGTCCGCTGCGCCTTCGCCGACGACCTGAAAGGGACCCGACCATGCGCCTGATCGCCCTCGCCGCCGCCGCTTCCGTGCTCTCCATGGCCTCCGCCTGCGGGGCCCAGGACGCCGCCCCGCCACAGGCCGGCGCGCCGCTCGAATCCCGGCCCGCCAACGCCCCGGACCAGACGCCGGCCTTCGAGGGCCAGACCCGGGCGCCGGGCGTGCGCACCGAAGCCGCCCTCGAACACACGGTCGTCGCTTCGGGACTTGAGGAGCCGTGGGGTCTGGCCCTTCTGCCCGACGGCCGCTGGCTGGTCACCGAACGGCCGGGCCGGATGCGCATTGTCACCGCGCAGGGCGCGGTCGGCGAGCCGATCGCCGGCCTGCCGGAGGTCGACGCCCGCGGCCAGGGCGGCCTGCTCGACGTCGTCATCAGCCCGACCTTCGCGGCCGACCGCCTGATCTACTGGAGCTACGCCGAGCCGCGCGAGGGCGGCAACGCCACCTCGGTGGCGCGCGGGCGGCTGTCGGACGACGGGACCCGCGTCGAGAACGTCCAGGTCGTCTTCCGCGCCCTGCCGGCCTACGACGGCGGGGCCCATTTCGGCTCCTCGCTGGCCTTCGACGGCGCCGGCCATCTGTTCGTCACCCTCGGCGACCGCTCCGACCGGCCGATGCGGCCGCAGGCCCAGGACCTCGGCTCGCACATGGGCAAGACCATCCGCATCAACGCCGACGGCTCGGTCCCGGCCGACAATCCGTTCGTCGGCCGCGCGGGGGCCCGGCCCGAGATCTGGTCGCTCGGCCACCGCAACGTGCAGGGCGTCGCCGTCGCGCCCGACGGCGCGGTCTGGACGATCGAGCACGGCACCCGCGGCGGCGACGAACTGAACCTCGACCGCGCCGGCCTGAACTACGGCTGGCCGGACGTGGCCTATGGCGTCGAATACCGCGGCGGCCCCATCAACGCCGGCCTCACCGCCCGAGAGGGGACTGAACAGCCGGTCTACTACTGGGATCCGGTCATCGCGCCGGGCGGCATGACCTTCTACGAAGGCGCCATGTTCCCCGGCTGGCGTGGCGACCTGCTGGTCGCGGCGCTGAAGGAAAAGCACATCGCCCGGCTGGTTCTGGAAGGAAACCGCGTCGTCGGCGAGGAACGCCTGCTCACCGATCTCGGCGAGCGGGTCCGCGACATCGCCGTCGGTCCCGACGGCGCCGTCTGGGCCATCACCGACGAAACCAATGGCAAGCTGGTGCGGCTGGCGAGGGCGGACTGAATTCCGCCCGCGGGCCGGATGTCGCCGCTGTCGCCGGTGTCGCCCCGTGTCGCGGGCGGCCTTGTCGTGCTTGTCCCGGCCGAAATGTATCGGG
>JAEYUE010000345.1 GCA_023433655.1 Pseudomonadota bacterium
GACGCGCCGTGTTGGGTCAGGCGCGCTTCAGCGCGAATTTCATCTGGTCGAGCTTGGTCTTCAGCGAGGCGTCGAACAGCTTCGACCCCACCTTGACCTTCAGGCCGCCCAGGATCGACGGATCGACGCGGGCGGTCATTTCCGGGTCCTTGCCCAGCGAGGCGCGCAGGGCGGACTGGATGGACTTCATCTGGGCGGCGTTCAGCGGCTGCGCCGAGACGACCTCGGCGGCGACCACGCCGGTCTTCTTCGCATACAGCGTCTCGAAGGCGGCGATCACGCCCGGCAGGTCGCGGGCGCGGCCGTTCTGGCCCAGCAGGCCGAGGAAGTTGCGGGTCACGCCCTGGAATTTCGCCGCATCGGCGATGGCGACCAGGCCCTTCTGCTGATCCTCGGCGGCGATCACCGGCGAGGTGGCCAGCCGGCGCAGGTCGGCGCTGTCGTTCCACGCAGCGCGCAGCGACTTCAGGTCGCCCCGCACGGCGTCGAGCGCGCCCGTCTCGTCAGCCAGGTCGAACAGCGCCTGTGCATAGCGCTCGCCGACTTCCGTCGTTCTGAAATCGTCAGCCACTTACAAGGTCCGCGCGGGTTGGCGTTTCGGGTTGCGACCGGCGGCGGATCCCGCCCCGGTCAAAGGCCTGAAATGCTTGAAGAAAGCACGCCGGGGGCACGTCTTGCGACGCACCCTCGGCCTAAGCCGGGCGCCTGATAGCACCCGCGCCCCCAAACCGCAACCGAGGCGGCGGGTCGCACCGTGTCCGCCGGAGTAACCGGATTTGCGTGGCCGCCGCGGTCCCTGGCGGGGCAGGATGGTCCGGTCGCCCCTGCCCGGAAACGCCCCATGCCCGTCCCCCGCATCCTGTCGCTCTGCCTCGCCCTCGCCCTGCTGGCCCTCGCCCCCGTCGCCGCGGCTCACGAGCCCGGTTTCCGGGTGATGAGCTACAATATCCGGGTCGACGTCCCGACCGACAACCCGACCTGGGAAGAGCGCCGGCCGCACATGGCCGCCCAGATCGCCTTCCTCGATCCCGACATCCTCGGCGTACAGGAGGCGCACTCCGCCATGGTCGGCTACCTGGCCGAGCGCCTGCCCGGCTACGACCGCTACGGCCTCGGTCGCGACGACGGGGGCCCGGTCGGCGAGACCACCACCCTGTTCTGGAAGCGCGACCGCTACGAGCCGGTCAGCGCTGACACCTTCTGGTGCTCGCCGACGCCGGAGGTCCCGTCGAAGGGCTGGGACGCCGCCTATCCCCGCACCGTCACCCGCGTCGTCCTGCGCGACCGCCGCGACGGCGGCCTGCTGGATGTGCGCAACACCCATTTCGATCATGTGGGCGAGCAGGCGCGCGAGCAGTGCGCCATCCTGGTCTCGCGCCTCACCCCCGCCGAGGTCGACGGCCAGACGGCGCGGGTCGTGCTGATGGGCGACTTCAACACCGGTCCGGGCACGCCGCCCTGGCGGCGCATCCTCGCCTCCGGCCTGCGCGACGCACGGACGCTCAGCCCGGTTGTCTTCGGCCCGGCCGGCACCTTCAACGCCTTCGACATCGCCCGCGACAACGACGGCGTCGCCATCGACCATGTCTTCGTCGGCCCCGGTCTGTCGGTGGAGCGTTTCGGCGTCCTGACCGACTCCTTCGGCGGTCGGGTGATCTCGGACCATTTCCCGCTGGTCGCGGACCTGCGCCCCGCCGCGCCCTGAAACGACAAAAGGGGCGCCCGGCCGCAAGGACCGGACGCCCCCCTCAGTCAGCCGTCAGTGGCCGCCGTGGTCGGCGCAATGATCGGCGCAGTCGCCGAGGTTGTCGGCGCAGGCCTTGCAGCACTCGACGCAGGCGTCGCAGCAGGCCGCGACGAGCTCGCAGCAGCTGTGGGCCAGCTGGGCGAGGACGCCGGGCTCGGCCGCGAGGGCGGCGCCGCCGGACACGGTCAGGGCCAGCGCGGCCAGGGTGAGAACGCGTTTCATATCAGTCTCCGATTTTCAGAATTGAATGGTTTGCAGGGGTGCAGACGCATTCAGTCCCGGGGCGGAGGCGGTTCGGGCCCGAGGGAGCGGCCGGCGATCCGGTCGTCGACCGGTCGGGGGAGAAGGGACGTCCGGGCCGGCGGCGCGGCGGCCGCGGACGGAACGGGCGACGGCGGGCAGACCGTGCGGGCCGCGCAGGTCTGCAGGCACGCCGGCGAGGACTTGTCGGTCTTGTCCGGCGCGCAGTCGGCCGGGGGCGGATGATGGTGCGCCGGTGCGCTCACGGCGACCTGGGGCGCGCCCAGCATCAGGAAGCCGAGCGTCAGGATCAGGGAGAGGAGCCGGCGAAGGTGCATGCGGCGCTCAGGGTGACGAACGCCCCACCTTGGACCCGCTCCGCTGGCGCCGCCACGGGGAATTGCGCGCGCCGGCTGCGGCATTTTCCCGCTGTCCGGAGGCCGTCGGCCGGTTTCGTGCATTGCCGCCACCGCAACCGGCGCCGTATCAGACGCATTCAAGACCGGACCTTCAGGACCCGCACATGTTCGACAGCCTCATCGCCCTTTTCTCCGATCCGGCCGCCTGGGCGGCGCTGGTCACCCTTGTGGTGATGGAGGTGGTGCTCGGCATCGACAACCTCGTCTTCATCTCGATCCTGTCGAACAAGCTGCCCCCCGAGCAACGTCAACGCACCCGTCGCATCGGCATCGGCCTGGCCCTGATCATGCGTCTGGCCCTCCTGATGACCATCGGCTGGATCGTCGGCCTGACCGCGCCGGTGTTCGACCTCGGCCTGGTGGGACCGGCCGGGGCGCACGGCGAACCGAGCTTCGAAACCGCCTTCAGCTGGCGCGACCTGATCCTCATCGCCGGCGGCCTGTTCCTGGTCTGGAAGGCGACCAAGGAGATCCATCACACCGTCGATCCCAAGCCGACGCACGACGTGCTGGACGCCAAGAACGCGGTCATCAACAACATGGGCGCGGCCATCTTCCAGATCATCCTGCTGGACCTGGTGTTCTCGATCGACTCCATCCTGACCGCGGTCGGCATGACCGATCACATCCCGTTCATGGTCATCGCCGTGATCGCCGCCGTCACCGTCATGCTGCTGGCCGCCGACCCGCTGGCCAACTTCATCGAGAAGAACCCGACGGTGGTGATGCTGGCGCTGGGCTTCCTGCTGATGATCGGCGCCGTGCTCATCGCCGACGGCTTCGGCGTCCACGTGCCCAAGGGCTATATCTACGCCGCCATGGCCTTCTCGGCCGTTGTCGAGGCCCTGAACATGTGGGGTCGCGCCGGGGCGGCGAGGAAGCAGGCCGCGCTGGAAGCCCGTCAGGCCGAGCTCAACCGGCGCGAAACGGCCGAGCCGGGGGTCTGACCGTGCCGCCGCTGGCGCTGCTCCTCGCCCTGCTGTCGACCGACCTGGCCGCGGCCGCGCAGGAGCCCGCGCCGGTCCCGGTCTACGGCTACGAGGTGGTGCGCGTCTTCCCGCACGACCCCACCGCCTTCACCC
>JAEYUE010000056.1 GCA_023433655.1 Pseudomonadota bacterium
TCCGATGGCCACGCCGAAGCCGGACGCCGTGGCCACCGCCTGATGGATCGGCCGTCCGCACAGGGTCAGCAGCATGCCGCCGAAGCTGCCGCCGCCGATGCCCATCATCGCCGACAGCCCGCCGATCGCCGTCCCCAGCCCGCGCCGCGCCCAGCCGGTCGGCAGGCTGCGCCACGGCGACCAGCCCTCGCGCATCAGCCCCATCTGCGCCGCCACCGCCGCCAGACAGACGCCGTAGACCACGGCCAGACCGGCCATCGAAGTCACGCCGGCGACGGCGGCGCCCACCACCGCGCCCGCGCCCACCCACGGCGTCCACGTCTTCAGCACCGTCTCGTCCACCGCCCCGTGCGCCCGGTGCGCCCTCAGCGACCGCCACGAGGTGGCGACGATGGTCAGCAGCGAGGTGCCGATGGCCACGTGCAGGTTGCTTTCCCCCCCGACCCCCAGCGCCTCGAAGGCGTAGAACACCGCCGGCACGATCACCGTCCCGCCGCCGACCCCGAACAGCCCCGCGATCAGCCCGCCGAACAGCCCCGCCGCCGCGAGGGCGGCGAGCAGCATCAGGATCTCGTTCATCGGCAGGGTGGTCATGGGGCCAAGCTCTATCCGAGCCGGAGCAGAGAGGGGAGGGCGTCCGGGCAAGCCTCCTTTCCCGGACGCCGTTCCTTCGCTTGAGACATTGGCCGGGACCGCCGTCGCTCCGCGTCAGTCTTTCAACCAGAACAGGTCCTCCACGGTGGTCCCCAAGGCCCGCGCCAGGCCCAGGGCGAGAATGGTGGAGGGGATGAAGACGCCGTTTTCGACGGTGTTGACCGTCTTGCGGGACACGCCGGCGCGCTCGGCCAGTTCGGCCTGGGTCAGGCCGGCGGCGGTGCGGACCTCCTTGAGGCGCGAACCCAGTCGGGGGTCACTCATCGCGCTCGGCCGCGCGGTGCAGCAGGGCGAAGCGAAGGCAGGCGGCGGCGGCCCCGGCCCAAAGCACGAGCGGCATGTAGGCAATAGCCGGTTCCGGCCGCCACAGGCCGGCCAGATAGACCCCCAGGGCGCCGGGCAGCAGCACCCAGAAGCCGGTGACGATCGCCTTGGCCCGGAATGCCTGGGTGAGCTCGTCCTCGAGGAAGCGTTTCGCCGCCCGCCCCTCGCCGTCCCAGTTCATGACCATGGCGGGCATGATCAGGATCACGGTTGCAAAGGCGATCACCATCATCATCCCCGGGAATTCCGGCATTCGGACGAAGAAGTCTCCCCCGTGGAGCACGGCGACGACAGCCAGCACCGCCGACGTGATGCACACGCTGAACATCCGGCCCGTTCGGGCTCTCTGCTCACGATCGCGTCGCCCGGCGCCCGTGGCCAGTCGCCGGGCGTCGTCGCCGTGCGAGAAAACCGCAATGAGGACGGCCAATCCGAGAGTGACCGAAGTCAGCACGACCACGGTGACCGGCGTGGGCGGCGTCGCGCCCCTCATCACCGCGACCGCCACGGCCACATCCATCGTCACCGCCATCATCAGCACGATCATCGCGGTCTTGAACCGAAATCTCCGCTTCGCCTCCCGCGCCTCCAGCGCGCGCGAGTCCGCGTCGACCGTTTCCTTCACCCGGGGCGCCGCGGCCGCTGCTTTCACGGGACGCGCCAGCAGGGCCAGCACCAGCCCCGACCCCAGCAGGGCGCCAGCCCCGGTGATTACGGCCAGGGCGCTCCCCTGACCCCTATCCTGAAGCAGCGCCCCGGCGCCCATCCCGCAGACCCCCAGGACCAACAGAATGAGTCCCGCCCGGAACAATCGGGCGCGCAGCCGCGCGCCCTTGTCGCCCTCGCCTCCAAACAGCAGCATCAAACACCCCGATGTAACCCTCGGGTTACAAGTAACCTCAAGGTGACAGGTGTCAAGCGTCTGGTCTTCCTTCGGGCGCGCCCGCTATGCTTCGGTGGATCGGGGAGAGACGCATGACCGACGGCCGAAGGGACCCCGCCGACACCACCCCCGCTCCCGGTTCGCGCTGGCGACTGATCGGCCCCGGCCTCGTCGCCGCCGCCACCGGCGTGGGCGCCGGCGATCTCGTCGCCACCCTCGTGGCCGGGTCGAAGTTCGGCTACGCCCTGCTGTGGGCGGCGGTGGTCGGGACCCTGCTGAAGATCTCGCTGGCCGAGGCCGTGGGCCGCTGGTCGCTGGCCTCGGGGCGGACCATCTTTGAGGGCTGGTCCAGCCTCGGCCCCGGCTGGTTCGGCGGCCGGCTCAACTGGGCCAGCGTCTATTTCGGCGTCTATGTCGTGGTCTGGGGCTTCGTCTACGGCGCCACGGCCATGACCGCCTCGGCCCTGCCGCTGGCGGCGCTGCTGGACCGCACGCCGCTGGCGCTCGACCTAAAGGCCTGGGCCATGATCCTCGGCGTGCTCGGCCTGATCCTCGTCTGGTTCAACCGCTATCCGCTGTTCGAGAAGCTGATGACCGGCCTCGTCGCGGTGATGTTCGTCACCGTCGTCGGCCTCGCCGTCATCGTCGCCCCCGACCTGCCGGCCCTGGCCCGCTGCCTCGTCCCGACCCTGCCGGCCGGCTCGGCCTTCTACACCCTCGGCCTGATCGGCGGCGTCGGCGGCACCATCACCCTCGCCGCCTACGGCTACTGGATCGGCCAGAAGGGCTGGCGCGGCCCGGCGTGGATGCGGGTCATGCGGCTGGACAACCGCGTCGGCTACGCCGTCACCGGCCTGTTCGTGGTCGCCATGCTGATCGTGGGCGCCGAGCTCCTCCACGCCTCCAACATCGCCCTCGCCGGCGGCGACCGCGGCCTGCTCGACCTCGACCGCGTGCTGCGCGAGCGCTTCGGCGACGCCATCGGCGTGATGTTCCTGGTCGGCTTCTTCGCCGCCAGCTTCTCGTCCCTGATCGGCGTCTGGCAGGGCGTCAGCCTGATGTTCGCCGACTTCTGGACCCACGTCAGCGGCTGCGCCGCCCTTCCGGCGGCGACCACCGAGTCCGGCCGCCCCTACCGCGCCTACCTGCTATGGCTGACCTTCCCGCCCATGCTGCTGCTGTTCATGGACCGCCCCTTCGGCCTGATCGTCGCCTACGGCGCCCTCGGCGCCCTGTTCATGCCCTTCCTCGCCCTGACCCTGCTCTGGCTCCTCAACTCGAAGCGGACCCCCGCCGAATGGCGCAGCCACTGGCTCTCCAACGGCATGCTGGCG
>JAEYUE010000247.1 GCA_023433655.1 Pseudomonadota bacterium
CCCGGCTGTTCGGCCAGTTCGACCGGGTCATCTCGCCCAGCCGTTACATCGCCCGCCGGCTGGAGGAGGCCGGCATCCGGGACATCGTCATCCAGCCGCTGGGCGTGGAGGTCGACACCTTCCATCCGGACCGGCGTGATCGAGACTGGCTGCTGAAGAAGCTCGGCCTGCCGGCCTCGGCGCGACTGCTGTGCTTCGCCGGGCGTCCGGCCCGCGAGAAGAACATCGACCTGCTGATCGAGGCCGTGCAGCGGCTCGGCGATCCCTATCATCTCGTGCTGGTCGGGGCGGGGCAGGGGCTGCCGCCGGAAGACCGCGTCATCTCGCTGCCCTACGAGGCCAATCCCAAGGCGGTGGCGAAGATCATCGCCAGCTGCGA
Organism: Pseudomonadota bacterium; assembly: GCA_023433655.1. Taxonomy (GTDB): domain Bacteria; phylum Pseudomonadota; class Alphaproteobacteria; order Caulobacterales; family Caulobacteraceae; genus Brevundimonas. The sequence continues at coordinate 380 of JAEYUE010000247.1, forward strand.
CGCCTTCGTGCACGCCAACGACAAGGAGCCGTTCGGCCTGATCGTGCTGGAGGCCATGGCCTGCGGCCGGCCGGTGGTCGGGGTCAACGCCGGCGGGGTCAGGGAGACGGTCGACGAGAGCGTGGGCCAGTTGTCGCCGACGACCAACGCCCGCGACTACGCCGCCGCCGTCGAGGCGCTGTTTGAGCGCGACATCGAGGCCGTCGGCGCTGCGGCCCGGATCAAGGCCGTGGAGCGCTTCTCCTGGGGCCGGGTGTTCGAGGACCTGTGCATGACCTACGCCGACGTCAGCGGCCACCGCGCCTTCGTCGAGCCCGAGGGCGAGTGGGTCGAGCACTGATCCGCCTTGCCCCGGCCCGTTTTCGGCCCTAGCCGTTCGGAAACGGGGAGATTTCCATGAAGCGCCTGCTGCTCGCGACCGCCCTCTCGCTGCTGACCGCCGCGCCTGCGCTGGCGCAGACGGTCATCATCGTGCGCCACGCCGAGAAAGTCGACGCCAGCGCCGATCCGGTGCTCTCGGAGACCGGGCAGGCGAGGGCGCAGGCCCTGTCGGCCGCCCTGCGCGACGCCCATCCGGTGCTGGTCCTGACCAGCCCCCTGCAGCGCACCATCCAGACCGCCGCCCCGACGGCCGAGTATCATTCGGCTCCGTCCGAGCCGGTGTCGCTGGACGGCGGCGGCGCGGCCCACGTCGCCGCCACGGTCGCCAGAGTCCGCGCCCTGCCGGAGGACGCCACGGTGCTGATCGTCGGCCACAGCAACACCGTGCCCCTCATCGCCCGCGCCCTCGGCTACGCCGAGGCGGCTGACATGCCGGAATGCGAATACGACCGCATGACCGTGCTGCACCTGATGGGCGACGCCGCCCACGGGGAAGTCAGCCGCTACGGCGAGCCGACGACCTGCTGATCAGACGTCGAGGTCGGCCACCGCGAAGCGGGCGTTGTCCTGGATGAACTGGTAGCGGGCCTCGGCCTTCTTGCCCATCAGCCGCTCGACCAGGTCCTCGATCTCGGCCTCGCTCTCGGGCAACTCGATGCGCGCCAGGGTGCGCTTCTTGGGGTCCATGGTGGTCTCCTTGAGCTGGGAGGCCATCATCTCGCCGAGACCCTTGAAGCGGCCGATCTCGACCTTCTTGCCCTTGAAGGTGGTGGCCAGCAGCTCGTCGCGGTGGGCGTCGTCGCGGGCGTATTCCGACAGGGGCCCGGCCTGGATGCGGTACAGCGGCGGCAGAGCCATGAACACCCGACCCTGGCGGATGGTCTCGGGCATGACCCGGTAGAAGAAGGTGATCAGCAGGGCGGCGATGTGAGCCCCGTCGACGTCGGCGTCGGTCATGATGACGATGCGCTCGTAGCGCAGGTCGTCGATGTTGAACCGGCTGCCCGGCTGCACGCCCAGGGCCAGCGCCAGGTCCGACAGCTCGGCGTTCTGGCGCAGCTTGTCGACCGAGGCCGAGGCCACGTTCAGGATCTTGCCGCGCAGCGGCAGGATGGCCTGGGTGTTGCGGTCCCGCGCCTGCTTGGCGGAGCCGCCGGCCGAGTCGCCCTCGACGATGAACAGCTCGGTGCCTTCGGCCGATTGGCGGGTGCAGTCCGACAGCTTGCCCGGCAGGCGCAGCTTGCGCGTGGCGGCGGCGCGCTGGCCCTCCTTGTCCTTGCGGCGCCGCAGCCGGTCCTCGGCCCGGTCGATGACGAAGCCGAGCAGGGTGTTGGCCTGTTTCGGGCTCTCGGTCAGCCAATGATCCAGCGGATCGCGGACCATCTGCTCGACCAGCCGCTGCCCCTCCGGCGACGACAGCCGGTCCTTGGTCTGGCCCTGGAACTCCGGGTTGCGGATGAACACCGAGATCAGGGCCCCGGCGTTGGCGATGACGTCCTCGGCGGTGATCAGGCCGGCGCGTTTCTCGCCGGTCAGCTCGCCGTAGGCCTTCAGCCCCTTGACCAGCGCCGCCCGGAAGCCGGCCTCGTGGGTGCCGCCGTCCGGCGTGGCCACGGTGTTGCAGTACGACTGCACGAAGCCGTCGGCCTCGCCGAAGCCGATCGGCGACCAGGTCACCGCCCATTCCACCGCCCCGGCCTCGCCCTTGCGCTCGACCCGCCCGGCGAAGGTCGGGGTGACGGTCTCGATCTCGCCGACCCGCTCGGCGAGGGCGTCGGCCAGGCCGTTGGGGAAGTGGAACACCGCCTCGGCCGGGGTGTGGTCGGTGATCCGCTCGGGCGCGCAGGTCCAGCGGATCTCGACGCCGCGGAACAGATAGGCCTTGGACCGCGCCATGCGGAACAGCCGCGCCGGCTTGAAGGCGGCGCCGACGCCGAAGATTTCCTCGTCCGGCTTGAAGCGGATCAGGGTGCCCTTCTTGCGCGACGGGCCGACCTGCCGGATCGGGCCCAGCACATGGCCGCGGCTGAACGACTGCCGCCACTCGTGGCCGTCGCGCCAGACGGTGACGTCCAGGTGCTCCGACAGGGCGTTGACCACCGACACGCCGACGCCGTGCAGGCCGCCGGAGGTCTCATAGGCCTTGCCCGAGAATTTGCCGCCCGAGTGCAGCACCGTCATCACCACCTCGAGCGCCGACTTGCCCGGGTGCTTGGGGTGCGGGTCGACGGGGATGCCGCGGCCGTCGTCGCGCACCGACAGCCAGCCTTCGGCGTCGAGATCCACGGTGATCAGCTTGGCGTGCTTGGCCACCGCCTCGTCCATGGCGTTGTCGAGGACTTCGGCGAACAGGTGGTGCAGGGCCCGCTCGTCGGTGCCGCCGATGTACATGCCGGGCCGTTTGCGGACCGGCTCCAGCCCTTCCAGCACCTCGATCGACGAGGCCGAATAGCCGGTGGCGGCGGCCAGCGGGGCGGCGGCGGCGTGCTCGGCCAGCTTTCCGGGAGCGGTCGGTTCGGCCTTGGGCGCGGCGGCCTGCGGCTTCGGGGCGGGCTCGGGGGGCGCGGGGGCGGCAGGGGTCGGCTCCGGGCCCTGCGGCTCGGGGATGTCATCGAACAGGGAAGGCGCGGCGTTGGGACCCATACCGATACTGTGCTGCGATTCGGGGACCGGTCTGGTAGGCCCGGCGGCGCTTCTCCACAAGCGGAACCGCGGCCGGGACGGGCGAGGGCAGCACCGCCCGGGTCATCACCGCCATGAACAGCACCCACGGCAGCCCCTGGTGGGCCAGCAGGATCGATTCCGACAGGCTCAGCACGAAGAAGGCGGCGAGGAAGCCGGGCGCCCACCAGCCCTCGCGTACGCCCTGTCCGCCGGAGCGAAGCACGGTGATCAGGGCCGTTACGGCCATCAGCGTCCCGACGAGGATCGCGCCCGGCCATCCCAGCTGGACCAGCAGG
>JAEYUE010000087.1 GCA_023433655.1 Pseudomonadota bacterium
TCGCGGCCGCGAGCACGAGGCACGCCAGGCCGATGAAGGCGAGCAGGGCGGTGCGCGACGACGGCTTGTGGATGTAGTCGTCGACGATGACCTTCAGGCCCATGTTCATGTGCCAGAGGGAGATCAGTAGTGTCAGCGCCAGCAGGATGGCGTTCACCGGCGAGGCGAACCATTCCATGGCGCGGTCGAAGCCGGCCCCCGACAGGGTCCAGCCGCTCCACAGGCCCCACAGGGTCAGCGGGATCAAGACCAGGGACGAGAGGCGCTCCGCCTTCCATTCCCCGGCGCCGTGGCGCTCTGAAACCTTGACGCCCTTGACGTAGCTCTTCGTCAGCCGGCTCACAGGACGACCCTCCCGGTCATGAACAGCACGCCCCAGAAGACGACGACGAGGACGACCGCGGCGACCATGCTGAGGAGGGTCAGGTTGGTCGCGGCCTTGGGCGTCAGGCCGGCGCCCGAGTCCCAGATCAGGTGACGGATGCCGGCGGTCAGGTGGTAGGCCCCGGCCAGGCTGAGGCCGAACCAGACCAGCAGGCCGAGGGGCGACCCCATGATCGAGGCGAAGCGGGCATAGGCGTCGGAGCCGAAGGCGGCGGCGCCCAGCCATACCACGACGAACACCGTCCCGACCGACAGGGCCCCGGCCGCCATGCGGTTCAGGATCGAACCGGCCATGGTCAGGTGGAAGCGCCAGACCTGCAGGTGGGGCGACAGCGGCCGCACGCGGCCGTTGGGCTGACGCACGAAACGGCCGGTCTGGTCGGTCGTCGGATCGTTGGAGGCGTCGCCCGGAAGGGGGGAGCTCGACATATGCGAATGGTTCTCAGAAACCTGAGCGAAATCAGCCGCTCGAAATCGGTGATCAGGCTTTAGTCCAGCGGCGCCGCAGGGGTCAACGAAGGGAGGACGCTTCGCGACCCTGCAACGCGCCCGGCGAGCGCGCGGGAGCTTTGCAGGCGCGGGCGGAACCGGCAGACTGGCGTCATGTCCGCCGTCCTGTTCGCCGCCGCGGCCGCCCTGCTGACGCCGCAGGACATCCCGCAGGCTCCGGCCCCGGAGATTTATTCAGCTCCGCTCATCCGACCGTTCGAACCGGGCGACGATTTCGCACGCGAGGGCGCCGAGGGCGACGCTACGCCCCGTCCGCTTCGCGGCCCTCTGACGGAGTCGGTCACCGTCGACGCCTACGACCGCTCCTATGAGGCGACGCCCACGGATCTGGAGGTCGCCTATGACCAGGGCGTGACCTCGGCCGAGATCCGCGCCGACCAGACGGCCGGCCCGCTGGACGGGGCCTGGCGGGTGTCCGATGCGGGCGGAAGAGTCATCTATGAACTGGTGCTGCTGGATACCGGGGCGGGTCGCGCCGAGGGGGCGTGGCGCCGCGACAGGGACTACGGCGGGGCCGTGGCCGAGGGCGGGATCCTCTCCCTCGAGGGCGAGGCTGGAGTGATCCGGCTGCAGCGCGACGCCGCCGGCTGGCGCGGGACGCTGACGGTCGACGGGCGGTCGCAGCCGGTGACGCTCAGCCGCCCTGGCTGAGCCGGAGGCGCGAGGCCGCGGTCTGCAGCGCCTGGGCGCCATAAGGCAGGGCGGCGCCCCGGCCCCAGACCGGATCGGGCCACAGACCGTCGTCGTGGCGGCGTCCGACCACGTGGACGTGCAACTGGGCGGTGACGTTGCCCAGCGCCGCGACATTGAGTTTCTGCACCGGGCGCAGCGCCGCCTCGCCGAGCCTCCGCACCAGGTCGCCCGCGCGGACGATCTCCTCCATCAGCGCGGCGCGGTCGGCCGCGGCCAGATCTTCCAGCTCATGCAGCCCGTCGCGGCGGGGGATGAGGATCAGCCACGGGAAGCGGGCGTCGTCCTGGAGACGCACCTGGCACAGCGGCCAGTCGCAGACGGCGATCGAACCGGCGTCGAAGGCGGGGTCGGACTTGAAGCGGGGGGTCATGCCCCCTCGCTCGCCCGCCCCGCCGGCGACGTCAACCTGGGCCGGTCAGTTCAGTGCGTAAACGACGCAGGCCCGGTCGGTCAGCTCCCTCAACGGAGGCTGGAGGGCGAGCCGGGCGGCCTCGATCTGCTGCTCCGTCGGGGCGCCGGATCCGCGCGCCATGATCGGGGCAGGCGGCGGAGGCGGCAGCGGGGCGAAGGCCGGCTCGAAGTCGACGTCGGTGGCCAGGCCGCCCGAGCCGTAGACGGGCCAGCCGGCCAGCACATCGGTCTCACAGGCGCGGCCGGTCGGATCGATGACCCTGACTCCGCCCAGCGTCGCGCCGGCGTTGGACGCGGCCGCCCGCGCGCGCCGCGCCGCGTCCTTGACCGCCTCGCCCTGCAGCCAGGTCTTCACGGCGTTGTCCGGCTCGAGATTGAACCCGACCTGGCCGATCGAGGTCGGCTGGGACGCCACCACCGTGGCGTAGACCCGCTCAAGCACGCGGGTGTCGCGGACAGTGACGCTGATCGTGGCCTCGGCCTGGTAGCGCTCGATCTGGTCGGCGCGGACGTTGTCGCGCAGCACGCCGTTCTCGTCGCGATACTGGTCGTAAAGAGGACGGGTGGCGACGGTGGTCTCCACCCGGACGACGTCCGCGCCATAGGCGGCGAGGGCCTGGCTGAGGGCGCGGACCTGGTCGGCGGCCTTGCGCGAGGCGTCGGCGGCCGTGCGGTCGACAGACAGGAAGGTGGCGCTGAAACCGGCCCGGTTGGCGGCGACCTGCGTCCGCACCTCGCCGATCGAGGCGATCACCGGCTCGCGCATCCACCAGGGCGCCGGGACGTAGCGTTCGCCGATCGTGGCGGGCGGCGTCTGGGCGCGGGCGTCAGTGGGGACGACGGCGGGGGCGGCCACGGCGGCGGCGAGGGCGGCGGCGATCAGTCGGTTCATGACGAGCTCCATCTTCGGTCCGACCGTGCCCCGACATGCCCCACGGGTAAACCGGGATGATAACGATCGTCAGAAGGCGTCAGCCTATCGCTGTCATAGGCAAAATCTATCGCGATTTCAGGTTTCCAATCATTGACTTTGTGCACCGCAACGGCCATCTCGCGGCTGCGGCGTCGCTCCCCCGGCGCTCCAGAGTTTCCACCCTTCAGAGTCATCAGGAGAACAGCGAATGCTGGGCGTCGGTCAGAAACTGCCGGAATTCAAGATCACGGGCGTCAAGCCCGGCTTCAACAGCCACGAGGAGAACGGCGTCTCGGCCTTCGAGCCGATCACCGAGAA
>JAEYUE010000090.1 GCA_023433655.1 Pseudomonadota bacterium
GGCCGGTCGCGGCGGCGGCCGGCGCCGCGGCGGCGTGGCGCACGACGACCCGGCGCCGCCCGGGCGGATTTGCCCAGTCGAGCCCGGCCGGCCGGGCCATGGCCGGCAGCTGGCCGGCCTCGAACACCACCGACGGGCCCGAGCGCACGCCGACGACCCTGCCCGACACGGCGCCGGCGCCGTCGAACAGGTCTCCGAAGGTCACCTGGCCGTCCACGTCGACCGGGTTGGCCTTCAGCGTCACCGGCCCGGCGAGGGCGGGACCCGCCAGCATCAGGGCTGCGGCGGCGGCGATCAGGGCCCTCACGACTTCACCTGCGCGCTGACCGACAGCATCTGATCGGCGGTGGTGATCACCTTGGAGTTCATCTCATAGGCCCGCTGGGCGATGATCAGGGCGCTGATCTCGGCGACGGCGTCGACATTGGACGCCTCGGTGTAGCCCTGCAGCAGTTCGCCGAAGCCGACCTCGCCGGGCGTGCCGACGTTGGCCGGGCCCGAGGCCGCTGTCTCGAGCAGCAGGTTGTCGCCGATGGCCTCCAGCCCCGCCTCGTTGAAGAAGCTGGCCAGTTCGATCTGGCCGACGATCTGCGGCTCGGTCTCGCCCTGGGTGATGACCTGCACCTGACCCGATTTGGACACCGAGACGTCGATGGCGTCCTGCGGGATGGAGATGTTCGGCTGCACCGCATAGCCGTCGTCAGTGACCAGCTGGCCCTCGCCGTTGACCGAGAAGTTGCCGGCGCGGGTGTAGGCGGTCTCGCCCGAGGGCATCAGGATCTGGAAATAGCCGCGGCCGTCGACGGCCATGTCGTAGCGGTTGCCGGTCTGGGTCGGGGTGCCCTGTTCGGTGACGCGATAGACCGAGCCGGCCTTGACGCCCGCGCCGATCTGGATGCCGGTCGGCACGACCGTGCCCTGGCTGGACGACTGCGCGCCCATCCGCTCGACGTTCTGGTACAGCAGGTCCTGGAACTCGGCCCGCTGACGCTTGAAGCCGACCGTGTTCATGTTGGCGATGTTGTTCGAGATGACCTCGACGTTCAGCTGCTGGGCGGCCATGCCCGAGGCGGCGGTTCTGAGCGCTCTCATGTCGCGTTCTCCTTACGCGGCCCGACCCAGGCGCTCGACGGCGCGTCGGGACAGGTCGCTGGTGTTCTCGATCATCCGCGTCACGCTCTCGTAGGCGCGCTGGATCTCGATCAGGTTGGTGATCTCGAGGATCGGATTGACGTTGGAGCCCTCAAGCATGCCCTGGCGCACCTGCACGTCGTTGGCGGCGACCGGAGCGGCGTTGGAGGCGTTGCGGTAGAGGCCGTCGCCGCCCTTCTCGAGCACGGCGAGGGTGTCGAAGCGGACGACGCTGAGGCGGCCGACCGGCTGGCCGTTCTGGCTGATCGTGCCATCGGCGGCCACGGCGGGCTGACCCAGCAGGGGATCGAGGATGATGTCTCCGCCGTCGCCCTGTACGGCCGCGCCGCCCTGGGTGGTCAGCCGCCCCTCGGGATCGAGGGTGAAGGCCCCGTCGCGGGTGTAGGCGTCGCCGTTTCCGTCGCGCAGGGCGAAGAAGGCGCCTTCGCCCTCGACGGCGAAGTCCAGCGCCCGGCCGGTCTGTTCCAGCGGTCCCTGACCGAAGTCGCGGCCGACGCCGTTGTCCATCACGAAGCTGACTCCTGGACGGACGAACAGGTTGCGCGCGCGCTCGCCGACTTCCTCGCCCAGCAGCAGCTGCTCGACCTTGAAGCCGGTGGTGTCGGCGTTGGCGATGTTGTTGGCCACGATGTCGAGTTCGCGGCGCAGCGTCATCTGGCGGGACAGTCCGACATAGGCGGCGTTTTCCACGGGCGGCTCCTTTCGCCCCGGTCCTCGCAACGGCCGTGCCAGCAGGGTTAATTCAGGCGGGGCGGGCGTTTCAGCCCCAAAGCCGGTCCCGGCGCCCGGCAGGTTTTGCCGGTTCTAAACGCCTCGTTAACCAAAAACGTCTGGAATGGATCGAGAGATTCCCGGGGCGCGCGGCATGTTCAAATTCGGAAAGAAGAAGGGGGCCCCGGCCGGTGAGGACGCCGCCCTGCCGGCCGTCGCCGACGGCGAGACCGTCGACGGCGAGGCCGCTGCGCCGAAGAAAAAGAAGCTGCCCCTGCTGTTCATCATCGTGCCGGCGGCCCTGCTCGTCGTAGGCGGGGGCGGGGCCGCGGCGTTCTTCCTGATGCAGCCCAAGGCCGAGGCCGCGGAGGGCGAGCATGCGCCGAAGGCTGGCGACCACGGTGCTCCGAAGAAGAAGTCCGGCGGTCACGGCGGCGGGTCCGGCGAGGCTGACGCCGCTCTCGGCGTGATCTCCGAGGGCCCGGACGGGGTGGTCTTCTACACCCTTCCCGACATGACGGTGAACATCCAGGGGCCCGAGGGGCGGCCCATGTATCTCAAGCTCAAGCTGACGCTGGAGACGCACGACTACGCCCTCGCCGAGCACCTTCAAGCCGAGATGCCGCGGATGCAGGACATGTTCCAGACCTTCCTGCGCGAACTGCGTCCCGAGGACCTGGCCGGTTCGGCCGGCAGCTTCCAGCTGCGCGCCGAGATCCTGCGCCGCGTCAACCTGATCGCCGCCCCAGGCAAGGTCGACGCCGTGCTGATCGAAGAAATGCTGGTGAACTAGCATGACCGACGCGGCCTTCGCCGACGATCCCGATCCGCTCGACGAGCCCATGCCGGAGGCCGAGGCCCCGGTCCTGTCCGAACGGGTGCTGAATCAGGACGAGATCGACAGCCTGCTGGGCTTCGATCTCGGCGACGACGACGCCTCCGAACGCACCGGCATCCGCGCCATCATCAACTCGGCCCTCGTCTCCTACGAGCGCCTGCCGATGCTCGAGATCGTCTTCGACCGCCTCGTGCGGCTGATGACGACCTCCCTGCGGAACTTCACCTCGGACAACGTCGAGGTCAGCCTCGACAACATCTCGTCGATCCGTTTCGGCGACTACCTGAACTCCATCCCGCTGCCGGCGATCCTGGCGGTGTTCCGGGCCGAGGAGCTGGACAACTACGGCCTGCTGACGGTCGACTCGAACCTGATCTATTCGATCGTCGACGTGCTGCATGGCGGCCGCCGCGGCACCGCCGCCCTGCGCATCGAGGGCCGGCCCTACACCACCATCGAACGGGTGCTGGTCCAGCGCATGGTCGAGGTGGTGCTGAACGACGCCCGCGCCGCTTTCGAGCCGCTGACGCCGGTGCATTTCAACCTCGACAGGCTGGAGACCAATCCGCGCTTCGCGGCCATCGCGCGGCCGGCCAACGCCGCCATCCTGGTCAAGCTGCGCATCGATATGGAGGACCGGGGCGGGCGCATCGAGCTGCTGCTGCCCTACGCCACGCTCGAGCCGATCCGGAAGATGCTGCTGCAGCAGTTCATGGGCGAGAAATTCGGCCGCGACAACATCTGGGAAGGCCACCTCGCCACCGAGCTCTGGACCACTGGCACCGAGGTTCGCGCGGTGCTGGACGAGCAGCAGCTTCCGCTGTCCCAGGTGCTGAACCTCAAGGTCGGCGACACCCTGATGCTTAACGCCACCCCCGACTCGGCCATTTCGGTCCGGGCCGGCTCCATTCCGCTGACCGTGGGCCGCATGGGCCGCAAGGGCCAGCACATCGCCGTCCGCGTCGAGGCGCCCATCGACGTCGAGACCGCCTCCAGCCTCGCAAAGGGAAGACGCTGATGACCGGCATGATCCTCGACGGCGTTCTGATGCTGCTGCTGGTGGCGGCGCTGGGCTACGGCGTCCGCCTGGAGCGCAAGCTCACCACCCTGCGAGAGGGACAGCAGGCCTTCGCCTCAGCCGTGACCGAGCTGAACGCCGCTGCGGGCCGGGCCGAGGCTGCCCTCGCCTCCCTGCGCGCGTCCGGGCAGGAGACCGACCTGCTGCACGACCGCATCATCAAGGCCCGCGAGGTGAAGGCCCAGCTGGAAGCCCTGATCGCCCGCGGCCCGGCTATGGCCCCTGTCGCCGCGGAGCCCGCCAAGGCGGCGCCTGCGCCCGCTCCCGTTCCCGCCCCCGCCGAGGACGAGCGTGCGGTCCGCATGGCCGCCCTGGCCGAGCGCATCCAGGGCCTCGCCGCGCCGGCCCGCGGACGGGCCCCGGGCGGATCCAACGTGGCGGCCATTCTCGGCGCCATGACCGCTAACCAATCCGCGAAGCAAAGCCTCAACCGCGCCCGCCGCAGTCTCGACGAAGACCTGTTCGCGGCCTGACCCGGTCCCGCCCCTCTATCGAGTCTCCGATCATGAGCAAGATTCCCCGCCTTCTGCCCCTGATCGCCGTCGCCATCGGCGGGGTGGTGGTCGTCCGCGCCGTCGGCGTCGCCCCCGGCCTGTTTGAAGGGGCCAAGGCCTGGGCCGAGGAGGCCGTGCCCGCCGCCGCCCAGGCGGCCCCGGCGCCCGCCGTCTGCGCCCTGACCCCCGAGCAGCTGGCCCAGCAGGCCGGCATCTCGCCGGCTGAGCTGCGCATCATACAGTCGCTCTCCGCCCGCCGCACCGAGCTGGACGCCCGCGACGCCGACCTCGCCTCCATGCTGCCGCTGATGACCGCGGCCGAGCAGAAGCTGGACGCCAAGGTCGCGGCCCTCAATGCGGTCAAGGCCGAGGTCCAGACCCTGCTTGGCCAGGTCGGCGAACGGGAGAAGGCCGAGATTGACCGCCTGGTCGCTGTCTATTCCGCCATGCGGCCCCGCGATGCGGCGCGGGTTTTCGCCACTCTCGACGATGACGTGCGCCTGCCGGTCGCCGCCGCGATGCGGCCGCGCTCGCTCGCCGCGGTCATGGCGCAGATGGACCCGGCCGCCGCCCGGGAGCTGACCGAAAAGCTGGCTGCCCGATTCGCGGGCCAGCGCCAGCTGGCCGCCCGCGCCGCCGCCGCCGAGGA
>JAEYUE010000194.1 GCA_023433655.1 Pseudomonadota bacterium
CGAGGATCAGCACCGTCGCGGCGTTGTTGAGGAACGGGGTCACCGCCATGGCCGCGAAGATCAGCGCGGCCACCGCTGCCAGTCCCGGAAGGCCGCTGAACACGCCGCCCAGGGCGTTGGCGATCAGCTCGGCGCCGCCCGTCTGCTGGATGGCGTCCGACACCGGGATCAGCGCCGCGATCAGCACCAGCAGAGGCCCGTCCAGCGCCTGATAGGCCTCGCGCATCTTCAGCCCCCCCAGCATGACGATGACCACCGCCGCGCCGAAGAAGGCCACCGCCACCGGCGCGAGCTGGAAACCGACGAGGATCATCGCCGCCGCCAGAACGAGACCGGGCATGAACCGTCGCCGTGCGCCGCCCAGCCCCACCTGCCGCTCCGCCAGCGGCAGCAGGTCCAGCTCGCTCACGGCGTCCGGCAATCTGTGCTCCGCGCCCTGCAGCAGGACGATGTCGCCCTGGCGAAGGCGGGCGTTGCGCAGCTGCTGCATCACCTGGCTGCCGCTGCGCGACACCCCCAGCAGGTTGACGCCATAGGTTCCGTGCAGGTTCGACGAGGCGATGGTGCGGTCCAGCAACGGCGAGTTCGGCCCCACCACGGCCTCGACCACGTCGATCTCCTCGCCCGGCTCCTCGGTCGGCGGGGCGCGGTGCTCGCCGGCGAGCGTCAGGTGCGTCCGCGACACGAAGTGCGCCAGCGCCTCGGCCGTCCCCTCGACCACGACCAGATCGCTGCGCCGGACCACGACGTTGCCGCGCGGGCGGGCGATGCGCTTGCCGTCCCGCACCACGGTCAGGATCTGCACTTCGCCGCCGCCCGCCTCGGCCAGGGCGCTGACGGTCATCTTCTCCGGCGGCCAGTCTTCGGGGGCGCGCGCCTCGGTGCTGTAGGCGTTCGACGCCAGCGCGGCCGACATCTCGGCGGCGCCCTTCCGGTCGCGCGGCAGCAGGCGGTAGCCGAAGGCCAGGAACAGCAGCGCGCCGGCGGTCAGGGCGAGGCCGACCGGGGCGTAGTCGAACATCTGGAACGGGCGGCCGACCACATCCTCGCGCACGCCGGCCACGATGATGTTCGGCGAGGTGCCGACCAGCGTCACCATCCCGCCCGCCATGGCCCCGAAGGCCATCGGCATCAGCAGCCGGGAGGGCGAGGTTCCGGTCTTGCGGCATACCCTGAGCGCCACGGGCAGCATGATTGCCAGCGCCCCGACGTTCTTGGTCAGCATCGACAGCACGGTGACGATCGCCGTCAGCACCGGAACCTGGCTGCGCTCGGTCTTCAGGCGCGGGATCAGGCGTCCGAGCAGCCATTCGACGACGCCCGACCGCGAGAAGGCGGCGGACACCACCAGCGCCGCGGCGATGATGATGGTGATGTCGTTGCGGAAGCCGTCGAAGGCGGCCTCCGCCGGAACCACGCCGACCACCAGTCCGGCGACGAGCGCGGCCAGGGCCACCAGGTCGTAGCGGATCCGCCCCCAGATGAAGGCGGCGATGGTCAGCGCCACCAACCCGAAGGCCAGCCCCTGCTGCAGCGTCACGAGATCGGCCCCCTGTCGCGGCCGGTTCGCCGCCGCCCGTCAACGCGCAGCTTCGGGAACGGCTCCGTTTCGATCAGGCGGCGGGACGGGGATTCGCCTGCACGACCCGCCACAGGCTGGCGACGACCTTCCACGCCAGGCTGAACGCGATGAGCGCCAGCACCCACGTGCCGACCACCGACAGGGTGTCGGCGATCCCGGCGAGGTCGCGCGGACCATCGCCCAGCGTCCGCAGCCGGTCGAAATCCAGCAGACCCGGGCCGCCCTCGATGCGCGCGGTCTCGCCGTCGCGGGTCAGGGTGAACCAGTGGGCCGCCTCGAAGATCACCCAGGTCAGCCACAGTCCGCCGGCCGCCAGCGACGCCTCGCCGATCGCCCGCATCCGCACCGCCTGCGGCCGGAACAGGCCGTCCAGATCGATAGACATCTGGATCAGGGCGTAGGTCAGGATCGGCAGGAACAGCGTGGTCCAGATCGGCGCCCCGGCGACCTCGGCGTCCTCGCCGCGCAGGGTCAGCTCTCCGAAGACCGGGATGTCGAGCAGGCCGATCCACCACAGCACGAACAGGCCGGTGGCCAGCAGCGAGAACAGATGCTCCCCGCCCGGCCAGGTCCTGGCCTTGCGCGGCGTCCACGTCGCCCGCGCCGTCGGCGTGCCCGCCGCTGAAGCGCCCCAAGCGGCCGGGTCCGACAGGCCGAAGGCGGCCAGGTCGCGCACCCGCCAGCGGGTCAGCCACTTCGGCCGGACGCCGTAGTGCTCGGCCACGGCCGCCGCCAGGGTCGCCGCCCCGATAAGGGTCAGGGCCGAGCCGAAGAAGCCGTGGAAGGCCTGTCCGATGGCCTGGCCGGCGTCGGCCGGGCCGGCGACCAGATGGATCAGCAGGGTGATCGCCTGCACCGCCAGCAGGATCAGCAGCCCCGCCTTCACCCCGAACAGCCAGTAGGGGAACAGCTCCGGCCCGACCAGCGAGTCCGGGCCCTTGCGGTAGCGCGCCGCCACCACCAGCGGATGGCCGATCTCGTGCAGGATGGCCTCCTGCTCGTCCTCGCTCAGAGCGCGCCCCAGCTCCTCCTCCTTCGCCTCGAAGCGGCTCAGGATCAGGTCGCGCAGCTCGGCGACGATGTCGGCCCGCTCGTCCTGCGGCAGCTGGGCCGCGACGGCGTTCAGATAGCGATCGATCAGGTCCATTGGTCTTTCCCCACCCCGTTGTTCAGAGAATTCGGTCCAGCGAGGCCGAGATGCCCCGCCATTCGTCGGCCAGGGCCGACAGCATCGCCTCGCCGGTCGGCGACAGCCGGTAGAAGCGCTTCTTCCGCTTCTCCTCCTCGCGCCATTCGCTGGTCAGCAGGCCTTGGCTCTCCAGCCGGCGCAGCAGCGGATAGAGGGTGCTTTCCTCCATCTCGAGCCCGTCGGCCGCCAAGGCCTGACGCAGGGTGTAGCCGTACCGCTCCTCGCGCAGCCGGGCGAGCACGGCCAGCACCAGCGACCCGCGCCGCAGCTCCAGCTTCATGGATTCGAACAGTTCAGAATCGACGACCATTTCCACACCCGACGCCACATAGTGTGTGTCACACAGTGTATGCCGCATACTGTACGAGGCTGTCAAGCGCCATCGGCTGCGCCGCCCTTGGCCCGGCGCTTGCAGTCCGTCGCATCCCGGTCGCGACGCCAATCCCCGTCTATCTGTCGCCGCATCAAGCCATTAGAGTGCGAGAGCACAGCGCCAGGAACCACCGCTCCGTGTTGAAACACCTGCTTCCCAGCAAACCGGGCACGGAGCCCCTGGCCGAGGCGCTCAAGGCCTGCCGCAGCCACTTCCTGTGGGCCTTCGTCTTCTCGGCCCTCGTCAACCTGCTCTACCTGACCCCGACCCTGTACATGATGCAGGTCTACGACCGTGTCGTGCCGACCGGGGGCGTCACCACCCTGGTGCTGATCACCGCGGTCGCCGTCTTCGCCCTCGGGGCGCTGGCCGGTCTGGAC
>JAEYUE010000223.1 GCA_023433655.1 Pseudomonadota bacterium
ACCTCGACCACTACGGGGACTTCGACGCCCTCAGGAAGGCGTTCTGCGACTTCATCGAGGACATCCCCTTCTACGGCTTCGGCGTGGTCTGCCTCGACCATCCCGAGGTGCAGCGGCTGGCGGCCTCGATCGACAACCGTCGACTGGTCACCTACGGCCTCAACCCGCAGGCCATGGTCCGCGCCGACAATGTCGAGATGTCGCCGGACGGGGCCCGCTTCGACGTGGTCATCCAGCAGCAGGGCCTCGCCGCCCTCGACGAGCCGATCCGCATCGAGGGTCTGCACCTGCCCATGGCCGGCTGGCACAACGTCTCCAATGCGCTCGCCGCCATCGCCGTGGCCCGCGAGCTGGACGTGTCCGACGACGCCATCCGCGCCGGCCTGGCGGGCTTCGGCGGGGTCAAGCGGCGCTTCACCACCACCGGCGTGGCCCACGGGGTGCGCATCATCGACGACTACGGCCACCATCCGGTGGAGATCGCCGCCGTGCTCAAGGCGGCGCGTCAGGTCGCCGAAGGCCGCGTCCTCGCCGTGGTCCAGCCGCACCGCTACACCCGTCTGCGCGACCTGATGGAGGAGTTCTCGACCTGCTTCTCGGACGCCGACGCCGTCTGGGTCGCCGACGTCTACGCCGCCGGGGAGGCGCCGATCGAGGGCGTGGACAAGGAGGCGCTCGTCGAGGGCATCCGCCGCTTCGGTCATCGCTCGGTTCAGCCGCTGGAGGGTGTCGAGGCCCTGCCGGCCGTGATCCGCGCCGAGGCGAAGCCGGGCGACCTCGTCGTCTGTCTCGGCGCGGGCGACATCACCCAGTGGGCCTACGCCCTGCCGGGGCAGCTGGAGGCGCTGGCGTGATCGCTCTCCCCGAAGTCCGCGGCAAGCTGCTCCGCGACGAGCCGCTCGGGCCCTATACCTGGTTCCGGGTGGGCGGGGCGGCGGACGCGCTGTTCATTCCGGCGGACGCCGAGGACCTCGCCGCCTTCCTGAAGACGCTGGACCCGGCCACGCCGGTGACGGTGCTGGGGGTCGGCTCGAACGTCATCGTGCGCGACGGCGGGGTCGAGGGGGTGGTGATCCGGCTGGCCGGCCGGCCGTTCGCGGGGATCACGACCGACGGGGAGACCATCACCGCCGGGGCGGGGGCGCTGGACTCGATGGTGGCCAGGGCCTCGGCCAAGGCGGGGCTGGCGGGGCTGGAGTTCTACGCCGGCATCCCGGGCACCATCGGCGGCGCCCTGACCATGAACGCCGGCTGCTACGGGGCCGAGACAAAGGACGTGCTGGTGTCGGCCTGGGGCCTGACCCGGGCGGGCGAGCGGGTCGACTACGCCCTGGCCGACTTCGGCTACACCTACCGCCACTCCGAGGCGCCGGCCGACATCATCTGGGTCGAGGCGACCTTCAGGGGCGCGCCCGACGACCCGGCGGCGGTGCAGGCCCGCATCGACGAGATCACCGCGCGCCGCGAACAGACCCAGCCGATCCGCGAGAAGACCGGCGGCTCGACCTTCAAGAACCCGGAGGGCCATTCCTCGTGGAAGCTGGTCGACGAGGCCGGCTGGCGCGGCAAGCTGTTCCGGGCCACCGGCGGCGGGGCGAAATTCAGCGAGCTGCATTCCAACTTCATGATCAATCCGGGTGAGGCCACGGCCGCCGACATCGAGGGCCTCGGCGAGGCGGTGCGCGCCGACGTGCTGGCGAAGACCGGCGTGCAGCTGGACTGGGAGATCCGGCGGATCGGACGGCCCTGAGACGCGCCTTTTTCCGCGGCGGACCCGATTGGTTGACGGGCTGTTAAGAACGTTCGTCGCATTGCGATGACTGTTCCGGAGCTTCCCATGACCCGCCCCTTCGCAGAGCTGCATGTCGCCGTCCTGATGGGCGGTCTGTCGGCGGAGCGCGAGGTGTCGCTGAGCTCGGGCGAGCAGTGCGCCAATGCGCTGGAAGGACAGGTCGCAAAGGTCAGCCGCGTCGACGCCGGACGCGATCTGGCCGCCGTGCTGACGGCGCTGAAGCCGGACGTGGCGCTCAACTGCCTGCACGGCGCCTGGGGCGAGGACGGCTGCGTCCAGGGCGTGCTCGAGACCCTGGCCATCCCCTACACCCACTCCGGCGTGCTGGCCTCGGCGCTGGCCATGGACAAGGACAAGTCCAAGGCCGTGTTGCGCGCCGCTGGCATCAAGGTGCCGGGAGGCGGTCTGTACGACCGCCACGAGGTCGCCGCCCGCCACGTCATCGAGCCGCCCTACGTGGTCAAACCGAATGCCGAGGGCTCGTCGGTCGGGGTCTTTCTTGTGCGCGAGGGCGCCAACCGCCCCGTCGCCGAGGTGGGCGAGCCGGGCTGGGCCTATGGCGAGCAGGTGATGGTCGAGCCCTACATCGCCGGCAAGGAGCTGTGCGTGGCGGTGCTGGGCGAGGCGGCCGGGCCGCGGGCCCTGACGGTCACCGACATCACCCCGGTGAAGGGCTTCTACGACTACGAGGCCAAGTATGCGCCGGGGGGCTCGATCCACAGCCTGCCGGCCGACCTGCCGCCGCACGTCTTCGAGGCGGCCCTGCGCCAGGCCGAACTGGCCCACGCCGCCATGGGTTGCCGCGGGGTTTCCCGGACCGACTTTCGTTATGACGATCTTAACGACGTTCTCGTTCTTCTGGAGGTCAACACCCAGCCCGGCATGACGCCGACCTCGCTCGTCCCCGAGCAGGCCGCCCATGGCGGGATGGGCTACAAAGACCTGGTCCGGTGGATGGTGGAGGACGCCTCATGCCCGCGGTAGTTCGCGGCGGTCGGCGACAGA
>JAEYUE010000296.1 GCA_023433655.1 Pseudomonadota bacterium
CGGCTCGGCGAGGCGGTCGCGCATCCAGTCGATCAGGGCGGTGAACCGGCCGGTGCGGCCGCCCAGCTCGACGAGGGCCGAGAACTGCGACTGGCCGCCGGGTCGGCGCTGATGGACGACCAGCTGCTGGGCGACGCGGCGGGCGAGGCCGGCGCCATGGTCGTCCTCGATCAGGGCCAGGGCGAGGTCGATGCCCGAGGTGACGCCGGCCGAGGTCCAGACGTCGCCGTCGCGGATGAAGATGCGCTCGGCGTCCAGCGTGACCTTCGGATAGCGATGGGCGAAATGGTCGGTGGAGTCCCAGTGGGTGGTGGCGCGGCGGCCGTCGAGCAGGCCGGCCTCGGCGAGGATGAAGGCGCCGGAGCAGACGCTGGCGTGGCGGCGGGCCGGGCGGTCGCGCAGCCAGTCGGCGATGCGCAGGGCCTGGGGCAGGGCGCCGCCGATCTCGCCGCCGGCGACGACGACGGTGTCGAGAGGGTCGGACGGAAGGGCGCGGGCCTCGAGGGTCAGGCCGGAGGAGCTGGCCACGGGGCCGGGGTCGGGCGCGACCATGGTCAGGTCGTAGCTGCCGGGGCGGAAGCGCTCGGCGATCTCGAAGGCCGAGGCGGGGCCGGCGGCGTCGAGCAGCTGGAAGCCGGGGAAGATGGCGATGGCGACCGCACGGGTCATGGCAGGATTCGCTCGATCTATGTCGTTTCAGCCATTTCAGGCCGGGCGTAGGCTTCACGTCAAGCCAGACGAGGAGCGGCCTCACGGCCGGAAGCGAGATGAGACTGCGCTGGATCGCCGGGGGAGTCGCGGGGGTGATCGCGGCCGCGGCCGTGATCGGAGCGGGCTGGATGACCGCCCTGCCGCCCGCCCCGGCCGAGGCGGCGGCCCCGCCTGTCCCCGAGACGGAGGCCGCCGCCACCCTCGCCGCCCTGAAGCCGCCCAAGCGGGCGCGGCCGGTGGTGGCGGTGATCGGCATCAACGACGCCACCGAGACCACCGACTATCTGATGCCCTATGGCGCGCTCAAGCGCGCGGACGTGGCCGAGGTCATGCTGCTGGCCACCAAGGCCGGCCCGGTGCAGCTCTATCCGGCGTTGCGCGTCCGGCCGCACGCGACGACCGACCAGTTCGACGCCCTTTATCCGGAGGGGGCCGACTATGTGATCGTGCCGGCCATGAGCCGCGACGACGACCCGGCGGCGCAGGCGTGGATCCAGGCCCAGGCGGAGCGGGGCGCGACCGTCATCGGCGTCTGCGCCGGGGCCATGGTCGTCGCCGAGGCGGGGCTGCTGGACGGGCGCCGGGCGACGACGCACTGGTTCTTCGTCAAACGTCTGCGCAAGGGTCATCCCGAGGTCCGCTACGTCAGGGATCGCCGGCTGGTGGTGGACGGACGGGTTGCGACCACGACCGGGATCAGCGCCTCCATGCCGATGGCCCTGACCCTGATCGAGGCGATCGCCGGGCAGGAGAAGGCCGGCGCCGTGGCCCGCGACCTGGGGCTGGAGGCGTGGGACGCGCGGCACCGCAGCGCCGCCTTCCGCTTCAACCGGCCCTTCGCGAAGACGGTGCTGGGCAACCGGCTGGCGTTCTGGAACCGCGAGCGGCTGGGGATGGAGCTGACGCCGGGGATGGACGAGGTCTCGCTGGCGCTGGCGGCGGATGCCTGGTCACGGACCTACAGGTCGCAGGCGGCGACCTTCGCGGCCGGAGAGGTGACGACGCTGAACGGCGTGCGGGTGTTGCCGGACGAGCGGACGGCCGACTGGCCGGAGGCGCGACGCCTGCCGCCGGTGGGCCGAGAGGTTCCGGTCCGGGCCCTGGAGCAGACGCTGGCGCGCATCGACGGCCGCTACGGCCGGCGGACGGGCGACGCGGTCGCCCTGCAGCTGGAATACCCTAGATCGGGATGATGAAGACCCGGTCGTAGTTGGCCGGTCCGTCGTAGCGGGGCAGCGCCACGTAGTCGTCGCCGGACTGCTCCATCACTTCGCGCGCGAGCCGGTTGAAGGCGGCGCGATCCGAGGTGCGCCTTGGCAGGAGGACGAAGCCGTCGTCCGACGGCTCGACCCGGTGGGACGGCCCCCCGTCCCTCAGCGACTTCAGGAACACGCCCATGGCATGTCTCCGTCGTTGTAAGGATGGACGGCCCTATCGAACACACAGGAGACGCCGGTGCGCAAGCGGGTGAACCGTCGCAGGGCGGGGCGGCGGCTTTCAAATTCGCGCGACCTGAACGGCGGCGGCGACGGACCTGACGCTTGACCCTCTGCCCCGGGGCGGTCATTGCGCGGGGATGAATATCCTGCTGGTCGGATCGGGGGGGCGCGAGCACGCGCTGGCGTGGAAGATCGCCCAGTCGCCGCTGGTCAGACGGCTGGTCATCGCGCCTGGCAATCCGGGCATGGACCGGCTGGGCGAGCGCATCGCGCTGAAAGTCACCGACGCCGACGGCCTGTGCGCGGTGGCGCGGGAGATGAAGGCGGACCTGGTGGTGGTGGGGCCGGAGTCGGCCCTCGAGGCGGGGCTGGCCGACCGGCTGGCGGCGGCGGGCATTCCCTGCTTCGGGCCGACGAAGAAGGCGGCGCAGCTGGAGACCTCCAAGGCCTTCTCCAAGGCCTTCATGGAGCGGCACGAGATCCCGACCGCAGGCTACGGCGTCTATGAGAAGCTGTCCGAGGCGCGGCAGGCGCTGTCGGTGTTCAGGCCGCCCTATGTGATCAAGGCCGACGGCCTGGCGGCGGGCAAGGGCGTGGCCATCTGCGCCGACAGGGCCGACGCCGAGGCCGAGATCGAGCGCATGCTGGGCGGGCGCTTCGGGTCGGCCGGGGCGCGGGTGGTGATCGAGGAGTTCATGGACGGCGAGGAGGGCTCGCTGTTCGCCGTCTGCGACGGCCAGAGGGCGCTGCTGCTGGGCGGGGCTCAGGATCACAAGCGGGCCTACGACGGCGACCTGGGCCCGAACACCGGCGGCATGGGCAGCTATTCGCCCGCCCCGGTGTTCACGCCGGAGCTGGTCGAGGCGGCCGAGCGCGAGGTGGTGCGGCCGGTGATCGAGGGCATGGCGCGCGAGGGCATGCCCTATCGCGGCGTGCTCTACGCCGGGCTTATGGCCACCGCCGGCGGGCCGAAGGTGGTGGAGTTCAACGCCCGCTTCGGCGATCCCGAGTGCCAGGTGCTGATGATGCGGCTGGACGGGGACATCGTGCCGCTGCTGCTGGCCTGCGCCCGCGGCGACCTCACCCGGGCGCCGGCGCCGGAGTTCCGGCCGGAGACGGTGATCTGCGTGGTGCTGGCGGCCAAGGGCTATCCCGACAGCCCGCTGGAGGGCTCGATCATCCGCGGGGCCGAGCAGGACTTCGGCCCGCACGTGCAGGTGTTCCACGCCGGCACCCGGCGTCGGGACGACGGCCAGCTGGTCGCCGCCGGCGGGCGGGTGCTGAACGTCTGCGCCCGCGGGGCCGACATCGCCGAGGCGCGGCAGCGGGCCTATGCGGCGGTGAAGAAGATCGACTGGCCGGGCGGCTTCCACCGCACCGACATCGGCTGGCGGGCGATGGAGCGGGAGGCAGGCGGCGCTGCGGGTTGAGGCCGGGCCGGCCTGACCGGTCAGGTTGAAGGCGGGTGAGCCGCATGACCGATCGTGGTAGGCTCAAGCCATGAGCGATCCGCGCAACGAGTTAGGCGAAGAGCCGGTGATCTTCGATGTCGAGGAGGCGGTCGAGCCGGACGCTCGGGAACAGAAGGCGATGGCGGACATGGATGCCGGCCGCTTCGTGACTCACGAGGCCGTTGTTCGCTGGCTGAAGTCTCTATCGACCGACAACCCGCTGCCGCGCCCCAAGTGCGGCGAGTAATCTGGTCCGATCAGGCCCTCGAACAGCTTGAGGCGATCACGACCTATGTGCGCGCCGAGAGTCCGGTGGCTGCGGCACGGCTGGAAGCCCGCGTTGTCGAGAAAGCCGACAGCCTCATCATCATGCCGGATCGTGGGCGGCCGATCAGTCGAGGAAGACGGCTGATCGCCGTGACGCGAGTCTACCACCTCTGTTACGTGGTCCTGGGCGACGAGGTGCGCATCCTGTCCGTGCGACACTCGGCCCGCAGGCCCGAACCCTAGGCCCAGGCGAACAGCAGGCGGCCCTCGCCCATGCGTTCGCGCAGGGCGGGGAGGTCGTGGTGGGCGACGGAGAAGCAGCCGTAGCTGCGGCCCAGCTTGCCCTCGCGGGCGAGGAAGGCCGGGTCGGCGTAGTCGGCGCCGTGGACGATGATGGCGCGCTCGCGGGCCAGATTGTTGGTGTACTCCAGCCCGTCGAGCAGGACGTTCGGGCCCTGCTGGGCGCCGTGGCTGGCCCCGGCGGTGGCGTAGGCGCCGACCGAGGACATGTAGCTGTCGGGGGTGTTCGAAAACTGCTGGGCGAAACCGGTATGCGACGGATCCGAGCCGCGGCCGTGGGTGGTGCGCATCAGGGTGACCGCGCCGCCGTGCAGGTCGACCTCGTAGAGCCGCTCGTCGCCCGAGAATTTCTTGAAGTCCACCAAGTACATGCGGTCGCGTTCGGTGATCTTGCCCGAATGGATGTCGAGGGCGGCCAGGGCCCGGTCCATCAGCTCCTTGCGCACCGAGCCGCGCGGATCGAGCGGACGGGTGGAGTTCAGCTGGGCGGTGATGACCTCCGGCGGGCGGGCGACCTGGATGGCCGGGGCCGGCGGAAGCTGCTGCGCGGCCGCGGTGGCGACCGGACGGGCCGCGGCGGTGGCGCACCCCGACATCAGAGCCGCGCCGCCCAGAATGAAGCCTCGTCTCGCCAGTCGCATGCGACGCCCCTCGCACGTTCAAGAAGGCACGGTTTGTTTCAAATCATTTCGCGGCCCGCAACCTGAGCCTTGGCGGGAAGCATAGGCGGGCTAAGGTGAAGAGGCCGTTTCGGGAGGGGTTCGTGAAGTCGATCACATCGCTGGTGGCGGCCGCCGCCATATTCCTGCCGGGGGCTGCGGCTGCGCAAACCCCCGTCGTTGCGCCGGATTCTCCCGGCGAGGGAACCCTGTTCGTGCAAGTGGGGCGGCTTCTGGCCGATCCCGCGACCGGCCGCGTGGAGCGCGATAAAACTCTCGTGATCAGAGGGAACCGGGTCGTCGAGGTGCGTGACGGCTTCGTCGGCGACGGCCAGGTCGTCGACCTCCGCGACTCTTTCGTCCTGCCCGGGTTGATCGACAGCCACGTGCACCTGACGGGCCAGCAGAACCCGAACGCCCGGCTGGAGGAGGTGACCCAGTCCAATGCCGAGCAGGCCTTCGTCGGCGCGCGCTACGCCCGGCGGACGCTGATGGCGGGTTTCACGACGGTGG
This sequence comes from Pseudomonadota bacterium, assembly GCA_023433655.1. Taxonomy (GTDB): domain Bacteria; phylum Pseudomonadota; class Alphaproteobacteria; order Caulobacterales; family Caulobacteraceae; genus Brevundimonas. The sequence continues at coordinate 5,341 of JAEYUE010000296.1, forward strand.
CCGATCTCGGCGCCAGCAACGAGTCGATCTTCGCCCTCCGCGACGCCATCCGCCGCGGCGACGTGCCGGGGCCGCGGGTGATCGCCTCGGGCAGTTCGGTGTCGGTGCACGGCGGCCACGGCGACATCAACGGCTACCGCGAGGACGTCATGCACCTGCTGTCGTCCGAGAGCGTCTGCTCGGGGCCGGACGATTGCATGCGGGCGGTGCGGACGCAGGTGCGGTCGGGCGCCGACATCATCAAGATCACCGCCACCGGCGGGGTGCTGTCGAACACGGCGGCGGGGCTGGGCCAGCAGTTCTCGGACGCCGAGCTGGCCGCCATCGTCGACGTCGCCCATCGGATGGGGCGGCAGGTGACGGCGCACGCCCACGGGGCCGACGGGATCAACAGCTTCCTGCGCGCCGGCGGCGACTCGATCGAGCACGGGACGTATCTGGACGACGAGTCGATCCGGCTGATGCGGCGCGACGGCGTCTATCTGGTGCCGACCCTGATGGCCGGGGACTTCGTGGCGCGCATCGCCTCCGGCCCCGACAACTTCTTCACCCCGGCCCAGACCGCCAAGGCGCTGGAGGCGGGTCCGAAGATGCTGGACATGGCCCGGCGCGCCCACCAAGGCGGGGTGCGCATCGCCTTCGGCACCGACTCGGGCGTCTCGGCCCACGGCGACAACGCCGGCGAGTTCGCCCTGCTGGCGCGGGCCGGGCTGACGCCGCTGGAGGCGATCCAGACGGCGACGGTCAATGCGGCGGCCCATCTGCGGATTTCGGATGAGGCGGGGCGGATCGCGCCGGGTCTGCCGGCCGACCTGATCGCCGTCGCGGGTGACCCGCTAAGCGACGTCACCGAGCTGGAGCGGGTACGCTTCGTGATGAAGGGCGGGGTGGTCTACCGCGACGAGTGAACCGCGCGCAGCAGCAGCCGCTGGAACCCCGCCTCGTCGTCGAACGTCGCCTTGACCGGCCAGGCGACGACCCGGGCGCGCCACTCGGGGGAGAGGCGGAACCAGTCCTTCTCGGTGGTCAGCAGGCGGGCGTGGAAGCGGGCCGCGCGGTCGGCGAGATAGCGCAGGTCGCCGTCGCGGAAGGCGGCGTGGTCGGGGAAGGGGGCGAAGTCGACCAGCTCGGCGCCGGCCGCGTCGAGGGCGCGTTCGACCTTCCACGGCTTGGCGATGCCGGCGAAGCCGAGCACCGGTCCGCGCGGCGGCGGGGCCGCCGGGACGAGCCGGGCGACGAAGACCGGCAGGCTCCCGAAGGCGGCGACCAGCTCCGGGTCGGGGTGCGGAACGTCGGCGGGCATCAGCAGGACGACGGCGTCGGCGCGGGCGAGGCCGGCGCGAAGCGGCTCGCGCATCGGTCCCGACGGGAAGACGCCGCCATCGCCGAACGGCCATTCGCCGTCGCGCGTCTCGCCGTCGACGACGACCAGGCTGAGCGATTTCCTCAGGGCCGGGTTCTGGTGGGCGTCGTCGAGGACCAGCGCCCGGGCGCCGGCGGCGGCGGCGGCGCGGGCCCCGGCGACGCGGTCGCGGGCGATCCAGGCGGGGCCGCCGAGCGCCAGCATAAGGGGCTCGTCGCCGACTTCCGCGGCGGTATGGACGGCGGGATCGACCTGCAGCGGACCCTGCAGAGAACCGCCATAGCCTCGCGACAGGGCGTGGGCGTCGATCCCCGCCTCGTGCAGCAGGCGCAGCGCCTCGCGCGCAACCGGCGTCTTTCCGGAGCCGCCGACGGTGAGGTTGCCGACGGAGATCACCGGCGCCCCCGGGTCGACCGGCGCCGCGCGGGCGAGGCGACGGGCGGTGACGGCGGCCCAGATCCACGACAGCGGCTTGAGCAGCAGCCGGGTCATAGGCGCGTGGCGGCGCTCGCGATCGTACCACCAGCGGGGCGTGTTCAGCTTCACCGGCGACCTCCCTTCGGCGGGGCGGGAGGCAGGAGCGGCAGCAGCCCGTCGATCAGGCGGTCGAGCCCCGAGCCGGCCTCGGCGGCGGCGCGGCGGCCGCGTTCGCCCATGCGCCTGGCCTCGGCCGGATCGGCCAGCAGGGGGGCGAGGACGGCGGGGAGGTCCCAGGGGGCCTCGACGACCTGCAGGCCGCCGGCGGCGACCAGGGCTTCCGTCACGGCGGCCCAATTCGACATGTCCGGGCCGGTCACGGCCGGCTTGCCGAGCCGGGCGGGCTCCAGCGGGTTGTGGCCCCCGACCGGCGGCTTCTCCAGCGCCGCGGAGAAGCTGCCGCCCATGACGACCACGTCGGCGAGGCGCAGGAACAGACCCATCTCGCCGAGGGTGTCGGCGAGGTAGAGGTCGGTTTCGGCGTCCGGCTGGCGGCCTTCCGAGCGGCGGGCGAAGCGGTAGCCGTCGCGGGTCAGGGCGGCGGCGATGGCCGCGCTTCGCTCCGGATGGCGGGGCACGAGGATCAGGCACAGACGGTCGGCCAGCTTGTCCAGGGCGCGGACGATGGCGATCTCCTCGCCGTCGTGGGTGGAGGCGGCGACGACCACCGGGCGGTCGCCGATGGCGGCGGACAGGCGGGTGAAGGCGGCGGGGTCGTGCGGCGGGGCGTCGCCCGCCAGCTTCAGGTTCACAGGACCGTCGATGCGGGCGCCGAGGCTCTCCAGCCGGGCGGCCGAGGCCTCGTCCTGGGGCAGGACGCGGTCGAAGGCGGCGACGATGCGGCGGGCCGCGCCGGGGAAGCGGCGCCAGCCCTCGACGGTCTTCTCGGTGATGCGGGCGCTGGCGAGCACGAGGGCGATGTCGCGGCGGCGGGCCTCGAGGATCAGGTTGGGCCACAGTTCGCTCTCGACCAGCACGCCGGCGGCGGGGCGCCAGTGGTCGAGGAAGGCGGCCACGGCGGCGGGACCGTCGACCGGGGCGTACTGATGGATGACGCCCTCGGGCAGGCGTTTCGCCAGCAGGGTCGCCGAGGTGACGGTGCCGGAGGTGACGAGGATCGCCAGGTCCGGCCGCACCCTGCGCAGGCGTTCGACGACCGGCAGCAACGACAGGCTTTCGCCGACGCTGACGCCGTGCAGCCACACCAGATCGCCGGCCGGGCGCGGGACGGAGGCGAGGCCGAGGCGCTCGTCGACGCGGACGGGGTCCTCCTTGCCCTTGCGGGCCCGGGCGTCGAGCAGGCGGGGGGCCAGCGGCTCCAGCAGCCGGGTCAACAGCCGATAGGCGATCAGGGCCGGGCTCACGTCAGATTCGCTCCAGACCGGTGATCCGGTCGGCCTCGGCCTCGACCGCGGTGAGGCGGTCGGCCCAGTCGGCGGCGACGGCGGCCAACTCCGCGCCTTCGGGATAGGTCGCGCAATCCCAGACGATGGCGCCGCGGGCGAACGGCAGCGGCAGCAGGGCCCGGTCCCAGCTGTTCAGGCGGATGGCCGGATTGCAGCTGAGGCCGATGAACAGGACCGGCGCCTGCGACATGCGCGCCATCAGCGGCAGGCCCTCGGCCATCTGTCGGGCGGGGCCGCGCGGGCCGTCGGGGGTGATGCCGAGCGCTCCGACCCTGAGCTGTTTCAGGCCGTCGCGCAGGGCCTGGGAGCCGCCCTTGGCGCGATCCTGCTTGTCCTTGTTGGCCGAGGAGCCGCGGATGGCGGGAATGCCGAGGCGACCGACGGCGCGGGCGATGAACTGGCCGTCGGGGCTGAGCGAGATCAGGGCCTTGGCCGGCTGGGCGCGGTCGAGCGGCCAGCTGGCGGGCGAGAGGGCGATGCGCGAATGCCAGAAGGCGCACAGCACCCCGCCGCCCTGTTTCCAGATGGCTTCCGGGGCCTGCCGGTTGACGTGGGTCCAGCGGATGGTGGCGAAGCAGAAGCGCATCCAGCTGGCGAGAATCCAGGCGAGCAGGCCCTGGATCACGGAATTACGGAGCGGCCTCATGCC
>JAEYUE010000042.1 GCA_023433655.1 Pseudomonadota bacterium
GGCGCCCTAAACCGACCGCATGAAAACCCACGCCTACGACGCCCAGGTCACCGCCGCCCTGTTCGACCGCACCGGCGCCGCCTTCGCCCTCGGCGACGGCTCGGTCCGCTTCGAGGGCGGCGAGTTCAGCGCCGCCCATGACGGGGCCATCCTGTGCGCCGCGGTCCATCCGTCCGGCGACGGCGTGGTCACCGGCGGCGACGACGGCCGGGTGATCTGGCACCGCCGCGGCGAGGCGGGCGTGCTGGCCACCGCGAAGGGCCAGTGGATCGACGCCATCGACGCCTCGGCCGAAAGCGGCCTGATCGCCTTCTCGGCCGGCAAGACCCTGTCGGTGATCGATGCGAAAGACGCCGGCTTCCGGCGCGACTTCGTGCACGAGCGCACCGTCTCCGGCGTGGCCTTCGAGCCGAAGGGGCGCCGCATCGCGACCTCGACCTACGGCGGCGCCGCCCTGTGGTTCGCCCGCATCGCCGAGCAGAAGCCGACCTTCCTCAAATGGGCCGGCTCCCACACCGCCGTCGCCTGGTCGCCCGACGGGGCCTTCGTCCTCACCGCCATGCAGGACAACCAGTTGCACGGCTGGCGGGTGAAGGACCAGAAGAACCTGCGCATGGGCGGCTATCCGTCCAAGGTCCGCTCGATGAGCTTCCTCTCCAACGGCCAGCTGCTGGCCACCTCCGGCGCCCAGGGCGCGGTGCTGTGGCCGTTCATCGGCTCGAACGGGCCGATGGGGCGCGAGGCGACCGAGATCGGCTTCGACCAGAACAGCCTCGTCGTCCTCGTCGCCTCCCAGCCCCGGCATGGGGTTCTGGCCGCCGGTCTCAGCGACGGCCGCGTCTGGCTGGCCGATCCGGCCGGCCAGGGCCTGAATTTCCTCAAGGCCGAAAAGGGCGCCCCGATCACCGCCCTGGCCATGAGCCCCGACGCCGGCCGCGTCGCCTGGGCCGACGAGGACGGCCACGCGGGCATCGCCGAGGTCTGACGCGCCGTGCTGGCATTCCGCGGAATTATGGTCCGATTGCGCGGACAAACTTCAATCCCGTCAATAACTTCGCCGTTGGCAGAGTCAGTCTGCCCGCCTGAGGGCCGGCTCAGCGCATAATGAGGCCCGCGCCTTCCAGGGTGCCCGGTCTTTGACAACCGCATCCCCCCGCAGCTCCGCCGCAGGAGCGCGGAGTCGACATCGCCGAAAACCCGCTTCGCTGAATTTCCACGACTTTCAGGTCGGCTTTATCGACTCTGTCGACTCGAATTTTCGGCCAGGGTCCGCTCCCTCCGATGTCGACCCTGCCGACCCTGTCGACTCGTTTTTTGGAGCGGCCCCTTGCCCCCGGCCAAGCTTCCGCTCCACCTTCGGCCCATGAGCGAACCGCCCGGGCCCCGCCGAGGACGACCGATCCTGACCGTCGTCGTGGCCCTCGCGGGTCTCGTCCTCGCCTCGGTCGCCGTCCACCGGCTGGTCCCGCCGCCGCTGACCTTCCTGATGGTCACGCGCGCCGTTGAAGGGGAGGGGCTCAGCTACCGCTGGAAGTCGCTCGACGACATCTCGCCCCGCCTGGTCGAGGCGGTGATCGCTTCTGAGGACGCCCGCTTCTGCGAGCACCGCGGCTTCGACATGAAGGCCATCGAGAAGGCCCTGAAGGCCAACGAGCGCGGCGGCCGCATCCGCGGCGGCTCGACCATCAGCCAGCAGACCGCCAAGAACGTCTTCCTGTGGCCGGGCCGCGACTGGATCCGAAAGGGCCTTGAGGCCGGCTACACCGTCCTGATCGAGGCGCTGTGGGGCAAGCGACGGATCATGGAGGTCTATCTCAACGTCGCGGAATGGGCGCCGGGCGTCTACGGCGCCGAGGCCGCCGCCCGCCACTGGTTCGGCAAGTCCGCCGCCGACCTCACCCCCCGCGAGGCGGCCCGGCTGGCCGCCATCCTGCCCTCGCCCCGCCGCTACAATGCGTCCTCGCCCGGCCCCTACGTCCGCCGCCGGGCGTCGCGGGTCCAGGCGGCGATGGGCACGGTCCGCAACGACGGCCTCGCCGCCTGCGTGCTGGGCTAACCGTCAAGCTTGACCTGACGGCTCCGCTCGCGTCCCTTGCGGCCCGACAGGGGCGGATCAACCGCCCGACGCCAGAACGCCCCCGGGAGAACACCATGAAACGCATCCTGATGACGGCCGCCGCCGCCTCGGTCCTCGGCCTCGCCGCCGGCTGCGCCACTGTCGCCGCCGACCAGGGCGGCGTCGTCCAGGACGATCGCGCGGCCGCTGCCGCCGCTGAAGCGGCTGGTCGGGCCGCCGCCACGAGCGACTTCCCGTTCACGGCCGAGGGCGCCGCGGCCTTCGTCGCCGACGCCGAGAAGCGCCTCGCCGACCTGTCCGAGGAGGCCGCCCGCATCCAGTGGACCCGGGCCACCAACATCACCCACGACACCATGTGGCTGGAGAGCCGGATCAACGCCGAATACACCGAGCTCCAGGTCGAGCTGGCCAACGGCGCGGCCCGCTTCAACGACGTCGAGGTCCCCGCCGACGTTCGGCGCAAGCTGAACCTGCTGCGCCTCGGCATCGTCCTGCCGGCGCCGAACCGCCCCGGCGCGGCCTCCGAACTGGCCGAGATCACCACCCGCCTCGACTCGACCTACGCCACCGGCAAATTCGACTTCAAGGGCCGTCAGATCACCCTCGACGAGGCCTCCATCCTGATGGCCGAGAGCCGCGATCCGGCCGAGCTGAAGGCGCTCTACGAGGGCTGGCGCACGGTGTCGCCGCAGATGGCGCCCGACTACGCCCGCATGGTCGAGATCGCCAACGAGGGCTCGCGCGAGCTCGGCTTCGCCGACACCGGCGCCATGTGGCGCGCCGGCTACGACATGGAGCCCGACGCCTTCGCCGCCGAGACCGACCGCCTGTGGGAGCAGGTCCGGCCCTTCTACGAGAACCTGCACTGCTATGTGCGCAGCCGCCTCAACGCGAAGTACGGCGATGAGGTCCAGCCCGACACTGGCCCGATCCGCGCCGACCTGCTCGGCAACATGTGGTCGCAGCAGTGGGGCAACATCTACGACGTCGTCGCCCCGGCCGCGGGCGGCGAGTCCAGCTACGACCTGACCGAGCTGCTGCGCGAACACGACTACGACGCCCAGCGCATGGTGAAGACCGGCGAGAATTTCTACGTCTCGATCGGCCTCGCGCCCCTGCCGCAGACGTTCTGGGAGCGCTCGATGATCACCCGGCCCGAAGGCCGCGAGGTGGTCTGCCACGCCTCCGCGTGGGACCTCGACAACGAGGAGGACATCCGCATCAAGATGTGCACCCAGGTGAACGCCGACGACTTCTACACCGTCCACCACGAACTGGGGCACAACTACTACCAGCGGGCCTACAAGGATCAGCCGTTCCTGTTCAAGAACGGGGCGAACGACGGCTTCCACGAGGCCATCGGCGACTTCGTCGGCCTGTCTGCGACCACTCCGACCTATCTCCAGCAGATCGGCCTGCTCGACACGGTTCCGGGCGAGGACGAGGACATTCCCTTCCTGCTCAAGACGGCGCTCGACAAGATCGCCTTCCTGCCCTTCGGCCTGATGGTCGACCGCTGGCGCTGGGGGGTCTTCTCGGGCGAGACGACGCCGGCCGAGTACAACGACGCCTGGTCCGCCGCCATGCTGAAGTACCAGGGCCTCGTGCCGCCCGGCCCCCGACCGGAGAACGCCTTCGATCCCGGCGCCAAGTACCACATCCCGGGCAACACCCCGTACACGCGCTACTTCCTGGCCCACATCTACCAGTTCCAGTTCCACCGCGCGGCCTGCGAGCAGGCGGGGTGGACGGGCCCGCTGCACCGCTGCTCGATCTACGGGAACAAGGAAGTCGGCGAGCGCTTCAACGCCATGATGGAGATGGGCCAGTCGCGCCCGTGGCCCGAGGCGATGCAGGCCTTCACCGGCCAGCGCGAGAACGACGCCTCGGCCATCGCCGCCTACTTCGCCCCGCTCAACGACTGGCTGACCGAACAGAACCGCGGCAAGGCCTGCGGCTGGGAGGCCTGAGCATGCCCAAATCGGGGGGTCCCGTTAACTCTCGCTGTTGACCCTTCTCTTAACCGGGTTCGGGTCACAGTCGCCGGATGACCGTGGGCGGACTGCGCCCGGGCAAGGCGACTTGGGACGGCGATGGGGCGAAGGACCTGGATGAAGGGTGTGGTCGTTGGCGCGCTCGGCCTCGCGCGCCGGCTGGGCTCGGACGTGCGCGGCAACGTCGCCATGCTGTTCGGCCTCAGCCTGCCTGTCCTGATCCTCATGACCCTCGGCGGGGTCGACATCCACCGCATGTCGACGGTGCGGGTGAACCTCCAGGACGCTCTCGACGCCGCGGCCCTGGCGGCGGCCCGCTCGCCCTATACCGAGGACGCCGACCTCCAGCGGGTCGGCCTTGCGGCGCTCAGGGCCAATCTTCAGGCCTATCCCAACGTCACCCTGGAGGAGGCCCAGACCAGCTTCACCCTCAGCGATGACGACGTCGTCATCGCCGACGCCCGGGTGCAGGTGAAGACCCTCGTCGCCAACATCTTCCTGCCGCCCTACGGCCAGCTGATGGATGACTACCTGCCGGTCGGCAGCCACTCCGAGGTAGATCGCTCGTCGCGCAACCTCGAGGTGGCCTTGGTTCTGGACGTCACCGGCTCGATGGCCGGGGAGCGCATCACCGATCTGAAGGCCGCCGCCAAGGAACTGGTCGACATCATCGTCCAGCCCGTCCAGAGCCCCTATTATTCGAAGCTGGCCCTGGTGCCCTATTCGATGGGCGTGAACCTCGGCTCCAACGCCAACGCGGCGCGCGGCACGCCCGCCGGATACGCCAACATCACCGGGGCCGTGATCAACCTTGTCGGCACCGAGAAACTGATCACCGGAGCCACCCAGGCACGGCCGGTGGTGATCACCTCGGCCGGCCACGGTTTCAGCAACAATGACGTGGTGTGGATCACCGGCGCCAGCGGCATGACCCAGCTGAACAACAAGGCCTATCGGGTCCAGAACAGCACCACCAACACGTTCGAACTCTACACGCTGGCCGGATATCGCGTCGACGGCCGCTACTGGAACACCTATTCCGGCAACGCCAAGGTCCGCCGCTGCCAGAACAACGACTGCTCGATCACCATCACGGCCAACGGCCACGGGATGTCGAACAACGACTACGTCTATGTCACGGGCGTGGGCGGGATGACCCAGATCAACAACGAGACCTTCCTCGTCGGCAACGTCACCACCAACACCTTCACCATCGACCCCAATCTCTCGGCGCTCACCCCCTACACGTCCGGCGGTCGGGCCTGGTGCGCCCAGCAGGGCTGCACCTACTTCGCCTTCGAGAACATGTACGGCGACCTGCAGACCCATCAGATCAGCAGCTGCGTCACCGAGCGGACCGGCGCCCAGGCCTACACCGACGTTTCGCCGTCCAGCGCCCGAGTCGGCCGCAACTACCCCAGCGCCTCCAGCAACACCTGCCTGGACGCCACCCTGCAGCCCCTGACCAGCAACAAGAGCACCCTCAAGACCGCCATCGACGGCTATTCGGTGGAAGGGTCCACCGCAGGGCAGATCGGCATCGCCTGGGGCTGGTATATGGTCTCGCCGAATTTCAACGGCCTGTGGCCCTCCAATGCCGCCGGCGCCTACAACACGGCCGATACCCTGAAGGCCGTCATCATCATGACCGACGGCGAGTTCAACACCCCGTACTGCTCGGGCGTGATCTCGCGGCAGGCGGGGGAGGGCTCGGGCAGCAACACCGGCAAGATCAACTGCGACGCCGACAATGGCAATCCGTTCGATCAGGGCAGGGCGCTGTGCGCGGCGATGAAGGCGCGGGGCGTGCTGGTCTACACGGTCGGCTTCCAGATCACCGCCGGCGGCAACGCGGCCAACATGCTGCAGGCCTGTGCCTCCACCCCCGCCAACTACTACCTCGCGGGGAGCGGCGGCGACCTGTCTGAAGCCTTCGCGGCTATCGGCCGGGACATCACCCAGCTGCGCATCTCGAAATAGCGCGGCTCAGATCAATCGGATTTCCCGGAGCCGCTCGGTCAGGAAGTCCTCGGCCATGATGGCCTTTCCGGCGTAGCGGTCGGGGTTATCCGGCGTCACCATGGACGGCAGGGTCTCGATCACGAAGTCCGGGTTGAAATGCAGGAAGAAGGGCGTGGAATAGCGCGCGAAGCCGCGCCGCTCCGGGGCCGGATTGACCACACGGTGCGTCGTCGACGGCAGCACATGGTTGGTCAGACGCTGCAGCATGTCGCCGATGTTGACCACCAGGGCGTTCGGCGGCGGGGCGATGTCCAGCCACTGACCGTCGGCGTCCTTCAGCTGCAGGCCGGCCTCCTCGGCCCCCAGCAGCAGGGTGATGACGTTGATGTCCTCGTGCGCGCCCGCCCGCACGCCCGGCGCGTCGGCCGGCACCGGCGGATAGTGCAGCATGCGCAGGACGCTGTTGCCGAGCTGGACCTTGTCCTCGAAGAAGTCGTCGCCCAGTTCGAGATGGCGGGCGATGGCGCGCAGGATCCGCCGGCCCAGTTCGTCCATCGCGGTGAACATCCCGTACAGGTGGTCTCGGAAGCCCGGGACCTCGGTGGGCCACACGTTGTCGCGCATGTATTTCCGGTAGGGGTGACCCTCCGGCAGTTCGCGGCCGACGTGCCAGAATTCCTTGAGGTCGACGGTCTCCGCGCCCTTGGCGGCCTCGACCCCGAAGGGCGTCAACCCACGCGCACCGCCGGTGCCGGGCTGATGGTATTTACGCTTAACCTCTTCGGGCAGGGCGAAGAAGGCCTTGGCGTCGTCGAGGGCGCCGTCGATCACCGCCTCGTCCAGCCCGTGGTCGGCGATCACGGCGAAGCCGTAGCGCTTGAACGAGGTCCCCAGACGATCGGCGAAACCCTGGAAGTCGCGATCGTAGAGCGTCATCGACACCGGTTCGATCGCACGGGGGGTGGTCAGGCTGTCGGCCATGGCGGGACCTCTGATGGAGTTCGGGCGTTTCCTTACGCCCTGCGAGCCGATCTTGGCAAAGCGAGGGCGCCGGCCGGCGGAGACAGCCGCGCGGAGGCCGTTCAGCCGCCGTACAGGCCGGAACCTTGACCGTAAGGCCGCGTTCCGCCGTCAATCAGGAACAGGAAGGACCCTTTCCCATGCACGCCAGACTCCTCCTCACCGGCATCAGCATCGCCGCCCTGCTGGGCGCCTGCACGACCACCGATCCGTACAGCTCGACGCCCCGCCGCAACAACACCGCCACCGGGGCCATCGCCGGCGCCGTCGGCGGCGCGGTGCTGGGCTATCTGACCAACACCTCGAATTCGGAAGAGGGCCGCAAGAACGCCCTGATCGGGGCCGGCATCGGCGCGCTCGGCGGCGCCGCCGTCGGCGCCTATATGGATCGCCAGCAGCGCGAGCTGGAGGCCGAACTATCGGGCACCGGCGTGGGCGTGGCCCGCCAAGGCGACAATCTCGTGCTGCGCATGCCGGCCGACGTCACCTTCGCCACCGCCCAGGCCTCGATCGACAACCGCTTCTATCCTGTCCTCGACGACGTCGCCGCGGTGCTGAACCGCTACGACCAGTCGGTCGTCGACATCATCGGCCATGCCGACTCCGACGGCGCTGAGGACTTCAACCTCGACCTCTCGCGCCGCAGGGCCTCGTCGGTCGCCCAGTATCTGGTCAGCCGCAATGTCCTTGCCGACCGGCTCTACGTCGACGGTCGGGGCGAGTCCCAGCCCGTCGCCACCAACGCTACCGCCGAGGGCAAGGCCCAGAACCGTCGGGTCGAGATCCTGATCCGTCCGTTCCGCGGCTAGAGCGGCCGGGCCCGAACGCAAGGGGCGGGGCTCCGGCCCCGCCTTTTTTCTGTCGGACACCGTTCCGTGACTTGCGGCGGCCGGTCGCAGGTGCTGGATAACCAATGAGGTTTCCGAGTCGGGGGGAGCGCGGGTGCGAGCGGATCACGAATTCACCGACGGCGTCCGGCTGGGGGCGATCGCCGTCGTCTCGGCCGTGGTTACGGCGATGCTTGTGATCGGTGTCGGTCGAGGCCTGCTGCCCCAGGCCGGAGCCGAGGCCCGGGAGCAGCCGGTTCTGGTCGCCGCCTCGCTGCCCTAGCCTCGCCCGATCGAGGCGTAGCGGAAGCCGCGGGCCTGCATGTCCTCGGGGCGGTAGATGTTGCGCAGGTCGACCATGACCGGCTGGCGCAGCAGGCTCTTCACCCGGTTCAGGTCCAGCGCCCGGAACTGGTCCCACTCGGTCAGGATGACGACGACGTCGGCGCCCTCGACGGCCTCGTAGGGTCCGTCTTTGAACTCCACCTCCGGCAGCAGGTGAGCGGCCTCCTTCATACCCTCGGGATCGAAGGCCTGCACCCGCGCGCCCATGGCGATCAGGGCCGGCGCCACGTCCAGCGACGGCGCGTCGCGCATGTCATCGGTGTTCGGTTTGAAGGTCAGCCCCAGCAGGGCCACGGTCTTCCCGGCCAGGTCGCCGTCCAGCGCCGTCGCGACCCGACCGGCCATGGCCTTCTTGCGCGCGTCATTGACCTCGACCGTGGTCTCGATCAGGCGCACTGGCGAACCGGCGTCCACCGCCGTGCGCACCAGCGCTAGGGTGTCCTTGGGGAAGCAGGAGCCGCCGTATCCCGGCCCGGCGTGCAGGAATTTGGATCCGATCCGGTTGTCCAGACCGATGCCGCGCGCCACCTGTTGCACGTCGGCCCCGACCTTTTCGCACAGGTCCGCCATTTCGTTGATGAAGGTGATCTTCATCGCCAGGAAGGCGTTGGCCGCATACTTGATCAGCTCGGACGTGCGCCGTCCGGTGAACAGGATGGGCGTCTCGTTCAGGTTCAGCGGACGGTACAGCTCGCGCATGACCTGACGCGCGCGCTCGTCGTCGGTCCCCACCACGACCCGGTCGGGCCGCTTGAAGTCCTCGATGGCGGCGCCTTCGCGCAGGAACTCCGGGTTCGAGACCACGGCGAAGTCGGCGTCGGGGCGGCGCTTGCGGACGATGGCCTCGATCTCGTCGCCCGTGCCGACGGGAACCGTCGACTTGGTGACGATGACGGTGAAGCCCTCGATCAGGCCGGCGATCTCCTCCGCGGCGGCGTGGACATAGCTCAGGTCGGCGTGACCGTCGCCGCGGCGAGACGGCGTCCCCACCGCGATGAACACGGCGTCAGCGGCCCGGATCGCCTCGGCCCCGTCGAGCGCGAACGACAGCCGTCCATCCCGGACGTTGGCGGCCACGAGGTCGTCCAGCCCCGGCTCGAAGATGGGAATCACGCCCCGCTCCAGCCGCGCAATCTTGGAGGGATCCTTGTCGACGCAGGTCACCTCATGCCCGAAGTCGGCGAAACAGGCCCCTGACACCAGGCCCACATAGCCGGTTCCGATCATCGCGACGCGCATGCAGGTTCGCCCTTTTCGACAGAGGCAGGGAGATAGCGGCCGGTTCCAACTTTGGCCACCCCGTCGCCCTGCAAAGCAAAACCGCCGGCCCCGTGAGGGACCGGCGGCTGTGCCGTTTGCCTTGCGCACCGGCCCCGGCCGGGGGGCGGGCGGCGGCTCGACGTCAACCTAGAAGTTGATGCCGATGGTGGCGCGGCGGTTCAGAGGCTCGCGAACGCCGGCGGCGGTCGGGCGGGCCAGCTGGGTCTCGCCCTTGCCGGCCAGCGAGATCACGCCGCCGTTGACGCCCTGGGCGACCAGCGCGTCCGCAACGGTGCGGGCGCGGCGGTTCGACAGGCCGACGTTGTAGGCGGCCGAACCCGAGGTGTCGGCGTGGC
>JAEYUE010000073.1 GCA_023433655.1 Pseudomonadota bacterium
GCGACCCCTTGACCCCCAGTCAAGTGCGCTACCAGGCTGCGCCACGCTCCGAGAGGCGCTCCCTATAGACGGGGGGGCGCCGGCTCGCAAACCCAAAAACGAGGCTTCAGCCGGTTCTCGACAGAACCGCCTCCAGTCGCGCCCGCGCGCCTTCCAGTTCGGCCAGCACCTGACGCAATCGGACCGTGGCGGTCCCGGTGGGCGAGGCCGCCGCCGGCGCGGGCGCGGGCCCGCCGTCCGGCTCGAACGCCACCGCGCCTTCCGGGTCGCCATAGGCGGCGAACCGCCTTGCTCCCTGCTCGCGGTGCAGCCGCTGAACGCCCTTGATGGTCAGGCCGTCCTCATGCAGCAGCCGCTTGACCGCCTTCAGCACCACGATGTCCTGCGGCCGGTAGAAGCGTCGGCCGCCGGCCCGCTTGAGCGGCGTAATGAAGCTGAACTTGCTCTCCCAGAAGCGCAGCACGTGCTGCGGAGCCCCGACTTCGTCGGCGGCCTCGGAGATGGTGCGGAAGGCGTTCGGGCTCTTGGCCACGGCGCGTCAGCCCGCCACGACGGCGTCGTGAACACGGCCCTTCATGATCTGCGAGGCGCGGAAGCTGATCACCCGCCGCGGATGGATCGCCGCCGGCTCGCCGGTCTTGGGATTGCGCCCCATGCGGGCCCGCTTGTCCCGCACCTGGAAGACCCCGAAGCCGGACAGCTTCACCGTCTCGCCGCGTTCCAGCGACTCGATGATCAGCTCCAGGGTCCGCTCGACCATGGCCGAACACTCCTGCCGCGACAGGCCGACTTCCTCGTGGACCGCCTCGCACAGGTCCGCCCGCGTCAGGGTCTGGTGCTGAGCCAATGGTCCGTTCCCCTCGAAAAGTCCGAGTCCATAAAAGAGCAAGCGCCTTCAAATGGAAAGCCGAATTGCGCCCTACAGGCGAAAGGCGCAGGCCCCCCAGGTCAAACCGCCGCCCATGGCCTCCATCAGCACCAGGTCGCCGCGCTTGATGCGGCCGTCGTGGATGGCGGCGTCCAGCGCCAGCGGGATCGACGCGGCGGAGGTGTTGGCGTGCACCGCCACGGTCGAGATGACCTTGTCCTCGTCCAGCCCCAGCCGCTCGCCGACCCCCTTGATGATGCGCTGGTTAGCCTGGTGCGGCACGAACCAGTCGACATCGGCCACCTCGATGCCCGAGGCCTCGCAGCAGGCGGTGATGGCCTCCGCGATGTTGACCACGGCGTGGCGGAACACCTGGTTGCCGGCCATGCGCAGGTGCCCGACCGTCCCCGTCGTGGCCGGCCCGCCGTCGACGTACAGCAGATCGGTCTTGGAGCCGTCGCATCGCAGGGCGAAGCCGAGCAGGCCCTGGTCGGCCTTGGTCCCCTGCCCCTCGCGCGGCTCCACGACCACGGCCCCGGCCCCGTCCCCGAAGAGGACGCAGGTCGAGCGGTCGGTCCAGTCCATCAGCCGCGTCATCTCCTCGGCGCCGATGACCAGGGCGCAGCGGGCGACGCCGCGGGCGACGAAACCGTCGGCGACGCTCAGCGCATAGACGAACCCGGAACACACCGCCTGGACGTCGAAGGCGATGCAGGTCGGTACGCCGAGCTTGCGCTGCACGATCGAGGCGACCGAGGGAAAGGTCATGTCCGGCGTTGTGGTGGCCACGATGATCAGGTCGACATCCGCCGCGGCCCGGCCGGCGTCGGCCAGGGCCCGCTTCGACGCCTCCACCGCCAGATCGCTGGTCGGCTGATCGTCCCGGGCGCGGTGGCGCTGACGGATGCCGGTGCGCTCGACGATCCACTCGTCCGAGGTGTCCACGATCTTCGCCAGGTCGGCGTTGGTCACCACCTGTTCCGGCAGGAAGGAGCCGACGCCGGTCACGGCGCTGCGAATGACGCTCACTGGGGAGTCTCCATGGCCGCATCCGGGGCGGCCGGCTGTTCAAGGACCACGGTCAGGCGATTCAGGCTCCGGCTGACCGTCTCCAGGTAATCGCTGCGCGCCAGTTCGACGGCGATGCGGATCGCATTGCCGAAGCCCTTGGCGTCGGCCCCGCCGTGGCTCTTCACCACAATGCCGTTCAGACCCAGCAGCGGCCCCCCGTTGATGGCGCTGGGGTCGATCTTCTGGCGCATCCGCTTCAGCGCCGGCAGCGCCAGCAGGGCCCCCGCCCGCGCGGGCACGCTCGAGGTCAGCGCCTCCTTCATCAGGGTGGAGATGAAGCGCGCCACCCCCTCGGCGGTTTTCAGCGCGATGTTGCCGGTGAAGCCGTCCGTGACCACGACATCGACCGTCCCCTTGGCGATGTCATCGCCCTCGACGAAGCCTTGGTAGTTCAGGCCCATCCCGCCTTCACGCAGGATTCGCGCCGCCTCCCGCACCTCCTCGTGACCCTTCATGTCTTCCGAGCCGACATTCAGCAGGCCGATGGTCGGGTTGCCGCCGCCATGCACGGCGGCGTGGAAGGCCCCGCCCATGATGGCGAACTCGACCAGCTGCTCGGCGTCGCTCTCGACATTGGCCCCGACATCCAGCACGGCGGTGACGCCCCGCAGCGTCGGCCAGTTGGCCACGATGGCGGGCCGCTCCAGCCCATGCGCCGACATCCGGAGGACCAGCTTCGAAATGGCCATCAGGGCGCCGGTGTTGCCGGCCGACACCACGGCCCCGGCCTCGCCGGCCTTCACCGCCTCGATGGCGTTCCACAGGCTGGAGCCCTTGCCGCGGCGCATGGCCTGCGCCGGCTTCTCGGCCATGCCGACCACCTTGTCGGTGTGGCGCACCTCGCAGACATCGTCGCCCAGGCCGCAGCGGCTCATCTCGGCGCGGATCGCCGCCTCGTCGCCGTGCAGCAGAAAGCGGACGCCCTCGCCGCCATGCTGCCTGCGATAGTGGCGCACCCCGGCCACCACGACCGGCGGACCGTGGTCGCCGCCCATGGCGTCAAGCGAGATCAGAACTGGGGATGACAAGCCGCTTCGACTCCGTCGCGCCGTCCACCGGCGCTCGACTGGGGCGACGATAGCGCCGCACCGGGGGGATGCAACCGCGCCGCCCCTGCGTCAACCTTCGTCCGACGGGCGAAGCTGTTTCAGCACGGCGAAGGGCGAGATTTCCGCCGGCTCGGCCGGCTGAACGAACTCCGCGCCCGGCTTGCGCGGAAACGGATCGAGCCGCAGCGCCAACTGTTCGACGGCGTACTGGCCGAGGTCGACCTGCCCGCCCTCGATCAGGTCCGGCGATTCGTCCTCGAGGGTGATGACGATCTCGTCCGGCTCCTCCTCCGCCGTCTCCGCGAGGCTGAGCGAGAAGGGCGCGTCCACCTCGATCGGCAAGGGCTCCAGCGTAACGCCGCAGATCTGGGCCAGGCTCGCCTTGACCCGGCCGGACAGCCGCCAGCCGCCGGGGGCCGGCGCCAACGTCATCTCCGCGGCGAAGGCGTCCAGGGAGGCGAGGTCGAGCGCCTTCGCAATCCGCGCCCGGGCGGCGGCGTCGGGCTCAAGCGTGCGGGTGAGTCCAGCGCCGACCTGATGCAGCCGCACCGGCACGCTGTAGGGGAGCTCCGTCATGCTCTGATCTCCGCCCAGTCAGGATGGATCGAAACCGCGTTGAAGTCCTGCCCGGCGAGTCGGGCGCGGCTGTCCAGCGCATAGGCCGCCAGCGCCCGGCCGACCGCCGGGTCGTCGCTGCCGAACACGTTGCGAGCCAGCCCGGCGGCCAGACCGTCCCTGTCCCCCTGACGCAAGGCCGGTTCATAGGCTGTCATGCGGCCGTACATCGCCTCTCCCAGCTTGCGCATCTTCTTGCCGACCGAGATGTCGCCGACGCCGAGCTCGCGAAGCGCATGATCCAGCGCGGACACATAGGTGTCGAACAGATCCTGGGCTGCGTCCGTTCCGGGAGCTCCCTCGTCCCGGAGGCGCATCACCAGCAGCAGGACGTGCAGGGTGTACAGCTCGAACCGGGCGTCGATCCGGTCCTCGACCCCCAGGGCCGTATAGAACGACGGATCCCGCGCCTGCCGCACCGCCAGTTCGTACAGGGCCTCGCCCGGGCGGGCGCGGGGACGGGTTCGGAAGAGGTTCTGAAGCATGATCATGCGGCCCCTTTTCCGCCGCGCCGTTGAACTAAGGCTCGGGTCCGGTTAGGTCAAAGACCTTGTTCTCTTGCAGGCGTCGTCCATGCTCCGCACCAAGCTCCTCCTCGCCGCCCTTTCGGCCGCCGCCCTGACCGCGGCCTGCGCGCCGGTCGTGGGCCAGAACGGCTTCCAGGCCGTCGACGCCAAGCCGACCGACATCGTGGCGGGTACGGACACCAAGCAGACCGTGCTGACCAAGCTCGGCACGCCGTCGACCACCTCGACCTTCGAGCGCGACAACGTCTGGTACTACATCAGCCAGGTGACCGAGAAATACACCTACAACCGGCCCCAGGTGACCCAGCGTTCGGTGACCGAGATCACCTTCAACGACGCCGGCCAGGTCGCCGAAGTGCGCACCCTGGGCCTGGACGACGGGCGGCGGATCGCCATGAACGACCGCGAGACCCCGACCCGCGGTCGCGAGCTGACCATCATCGAGCAGCTGCTCGGCAACGTCGCCCGGGGCCAGATGCCGCGCACCGAGGAAGACGTCCCCGGCCAGCGCCGTCCGGACTGACGGCTCCACGTTCCGACAAGAAAAAGACGCCCCGGAGATCGCTCTCCGGGGCGTTTGACTTTCTGGCGGTCGGACCGCCGGCCTCAGACGATCTTTCCGCTCGCCAGCACCGCCAGCAGCAGAAGCGCCACGATGTTGGTGATCTTGATCATCGGGTTCACCGCCGGGCCGGAGGTGTCCTTGTAGGGATCGCCGACCGTATCGCCCGTCACCGCGGCCTTGTGGGCCTCGGAACCCTTGCCATGGACGACCCCGTTGCGATCGGTGAAACCCTCCTCGATCACCTTCTTGGCGTTGTCCCAGGCGCCGCCGCCCGAGGTCATCGAGATGGCCACGAACAGGCCGGTCACAATCACCCCCATCAGCATGGCGCCGAGGGCGGCGAAGGCGTTGGCCTTGTCCGGCTGGATCATCAGCACGACCACGAACAGGACGATCGGCGACAGCACCGGCAGCAGCGACGGCACGATCATCTCGCGGATCGCCGCACCCGTGAGGATGTCGACGGCCCGGCCGTACTCGGGCTTGACCTCGCCGGTCATGATGCCCGGGTTCTCGCGGAACTGGCGACGGACCTCGGCCACCACCGATTCCGCCGCGCGGCCCACCGCGGTCATGGACAGACCGCCGAACAGGAAGGGCAGCAGTCCCCCGAACAGCAGGCCGACCACCACATAGGGGTTGGCGAGATCGAAGGCCACGTCGCCGAGGCCTGCGAAGAAGCTGCCCGGCGCCGCCTCGGCCGAGAAATGCTTCAGGTCCTCGGTGTAGGCCGCGAACAGCACCAGGGCGCCGAGACCGGCCGAACCGATGGCGTAGCCCTTGGTCACCGCCTTGGTGGTGTTGCCGACGGCGTCCAGCGCATCCGTCGAGGTACGAACCTCGGCGGGCAGGCCCGCCATCTCGGCGATGCCGCCGGCGTTGTCGGTGACCGGGCCGAAGGCGTCCAGCGCCACGATCATGCCGGCGACGCCGAGCATGGTGGTGGTGGCGATGGCGATGCCGAACAGGCCGGCCAGCTGATAGGTGGCGACGATGCCGATGATGATGGTCAGCGCCGGCAGGGCGGTGGACTCCAGCGACATGGCCAGCCCCTGGATCACATTGGTGCCGTGACCGGACACCGAGGCGTTGGCCACCGACTTGACCGGGCGATAGTTGGTGCCGGTGTAGTATTCGGTGATCACCACGATGGCGGCGGTGACGCCCAGACCCACCATGCCGGACCAGAACAGGCTCATCGGCTCGATCGTCAGGCCGCCGGAGGTGACGACCGGTCCGAGCAGGTTCTGACCCTGCAGGTACTGGAACAGGCCGAAGACGGCGGCGATCGACAGCACGCCGGTGACGATCAGGCCCTGGTACAGGGCGCCCATGATGTTCTGGGACTTGCCCAGACGCACGAAGAAGGAGCCGATCACCGAGGTCACGATGCAGACCGCGCAGATCAGGAGGGGCAGCAGCATCATCACGTCGACGTACGGCTGGCCGCGGAAGAAGATCGCCGCCAGCACCATGGTGGCGACCGTGGTCACCGCATAGGTCTCGAACAGGTCGGCGGCCATGCCGGCGCAGTCGCCGACGTTGTCGCCGACGTTGTCGGCGATGGTCGCGGCGTTGCGGGGATCGTCCTCGGGGATGCCCGCCTCGACCTTGCCCACCATGTCGCCGCCCACGTCGGCGCCCTTGGTGAAGATGCCGCCGCCCAGACGGGCGAAGATGGAGATCAGCGAGGCGCCGAAGCCGAGGGCGACGAGGCCGTCGATGACCGCGCGGCCGGTGCTCTCGAAGCCCATGCCGAGGGTCAGGAAGGCGTAGTAGCCGGCCACGCCGAGCAGCGCCCCGCCGGCCACGAACATGCCGGTGATGGCGCCCGAGCGGAACGCCAGGTCCAGCCCCTTCGCCAGGCTCTCCGAGGCCGCCTGGGCCGTGCGCACATTGGCCCGCACCGAGATCAGCATGCCGGCGAAGCCGGCCGCGCCCGACAGGACGGCCCCGATCAGGAAGCCGAAAGCGGCCCACGGGCCGATCAGGAACCAGGCGGCGATCAGGATGACCACGCCGACCATGCCGATCGTGGTGTACTGCCGCCGCAGATAGGCCGAGGCGCCTTCCTGGATCGCGGCGGCGATCTCGCGCATCTTGTCGTTGCCGGTCGAGGCCTTCATCAGCGAGGCGGTCTGGACCAGTCCGTAGAGGACTCCCAGCGCGCCTGCGGCGATGACCAGCCACAGAAGATTACTCATGGCGTTTCCAAACCCTGTGTTTCTAGAGGCGCCCGGACCCTTGGCGCGGCGGGCGTTTTCGCCTCTTTCCGCCTTCCGGTCCCCCCGTGCGCACCGGACGCGAGGCTGCGTCCCTGGGGAAATGCGGCGGAAACGTGCCAAATGCGCCGGAGCGACGCAACAGGCCAGGTGAACGGAGTTCAGCCGGCGCGGACGCCGGTGCGGCGGCGCGGCGCCTGGCTGACCACCTCGACGCGGGTGACCGCGCCGCGGCCGGCGATCGAGGCCGCCGAGCGCATCAGGCTGGCGGACAGGGCGCCGACGTCGATGCGGGTCCAGTCGTCCTCGATCACGAACGGCGTCCGGTGAGCCGCGCGGACAAGGGCGTCGCGCAGATAGGCTTCCCTGGGCCGCATCGATTCGGGGGTGGCCGACCCGCCGAGATGCAGGCGCAGGGAGACGAAGACATAGTTGCGCAGGCGGCCGCCCGAGATGATCGGCAGGCCGACGCCGGCGATGCCGAGACTGGCCCCGGGACTGGGTCGGTCCCCGGCGCGCACGTCCGCCGCTCCGGCGAGCGCCGGAACAGCAAGGGAGGCGGCGAGAAGATCGCGACGGCGCATCGCCGCAGAATGGTCCTGACGCCTTGAGATTTCGTTGTCAGCCGTGGGTGAAGCCCGGCCTGCGGATCGCCACCGGCTGACCGCCGAAACGGGCCGTGACCCCGTGCCCCGCGGTCACCCGGCCGATCCGGGTCAGGCGCAGATGTCGGCGCTCGGCCTCGCGCCGCAGAGCGTCTTCGTCCGCCGCCCGGGCGGTGAAGGCGATTTCGTAGTCGTCGCCGCCGGTGACGAGAGCCTCCAGCGCCGCCTGCTCGTCGACCCGCCCCTCGTACCAAGCCTGGCCCGCGGCCGAGCGAGGCGTGAGCTCCAGCTCGATCTCGATCCGGACCCCGCTGGTTTCGGCGATATGGCCCAGATCGGCGATCAGCCCGTCCGAAACGTCGATGGAGGCGCTGGCGAAATCCCGGACAGGTCCCGCGAAGTCCACACGCGGTGTCGGCGAGCGGTACTGGTCGACCAGGGCGGCGAGCCGATCGGGCTCCAGCGACAGCTTGCCCTGCGCCGCCTGAAGGCCCAGCCAGCCGTCGCCGATCGCGCCGGTGACAAAGACCAGTTCGCCGGGCCTCGCGCCCCCGCGGTCCACCGTGCGGCCCTTGGGAATCCAGCCGAGCGCGGTCAGCGAAAAGGTCGCCGGGCCGGGCGTCACCACGGTGTCACCGCCCAGCAGGGCGACGCCGAACCGCTTCTGGTCCGCCCTCAGCCCGTCGACGAAAGTCATTCGCTCGGGCCAACCGCAGCGTTCCGACCAGCCGCAGGCCAGCAGATAGGCGAACGGCTCGGCGCCCTTGGCCGCCAGATCGGACAGGTTCACCCGCAGCAGCTTGCGGGCGACGGTGTCGAGCGGGTCGGTCGGAAGGAAATGCACCCCCTCGACGATGGCGTCCTTGGTGAGCACGAGGTCGTGGCCGGCCCGCGAGGGCAGAACGGCGACGTCATCCGCCAGGCCCCGTCCCCATTCGGGATGGGCAAGCGGCGCAAACAGCCGCCGGATGGTCTCGAATTCCCCGGCGACGTCGACCGCGGCCATCAGGAGGCGCGGGCGTCCCGGGCGACGCCGTCGAGGGCGGCGTTGACGAATTTCGCTTCGGCGTCGTCGAAGAAGGCCTTGGCCAGTTCGACATACTCGTCGATGACGATCTCGCGCGGCACGTCCTGGCGTTCGCGCAACTCCCAAGCCCCGGCCCGCAGCAGCGCCCGCAGGGTGGAGTCGAGCCGCTCCAGCCGCCAGTTCGAGGCGAGCCGGGCCTTCACCGCGCCGTCGATGTCGCGCTGGCGGGAGACCACGCCGCGCACGATGTCGGCGAAGTACGCCTCGTCCGCCTCGGCGAGGGGCTGGCCTTCGATATCGGCGTCGAAGCGGTGATTCGAGAACTCTGTGATGACGGTTTCGACCCCCTCCCCGGCCAGTTCCATCTGGTACAGGGCCTGAACGGCGGCGAGGCGGGCGACGGTGCGGGCGCGGCGCTGCTTGCTGCTCAGCTGCGGCTCGGCGCGTTGCTTTTCGGCTTCGGCGAGTTGCTGGAGCACGGACTGGAGGCTGGCGGGTTCGGTCACGAGGCCAGTCCTACGCGCAGGCGCTTGCGCAAGGCAATGAGGTCGAGGCAGGCGCGGGCCGCGCCGCCGCCCTTGTCGCCCTCGCTGATGCGGGCCCGGGCCCAGGCCTGGTCCTCGTCCTCGGTGGTCAGGACCCCGTTGCCGATGGCGACGCCGCGCAGCCCCAGCTCCATCAGGCCGGCCGCGGACTGATCGGAGACGATCTCGAAATGGTAGGTTTCGCCGCGAATGACGCAGCCGAGGGCGACATAGCCGTCGTAGCGCGGCGCCGTCGGGAAGCGGCCGGCCTCCTCGGCCATGGCGATGGCCGTCGGAATCTCCAGCGCGCCGGGCACCGAGACCACCTCAAACTGAACCTCCTGGGCGCGAAGCGCGTCCTTCGCCCCCTCCAGCAGGGCGTCGGCAAGGTCGTCATAGAAGCGCGCCTCAACGATGAGGACGCGAATGGGATCGCTCACGACAGCTCTTCTCCATCCATGTCGCGCCAGCCGACGATGCGCAGTCCGTACCCCTCGAGCGCGGCGGGGTTGGGGCGGGTGGAGCTCATCACGATCATGTCGCGGACGCCGAGATCGAGCAGAATCTGCGCCCCGACGCCGTAGTTGCGCAGCGCCCGGTCCGCGGCGGCCGGCCTGGCCACGCCCGAGAGACGCTCGGCCAGCCCGTGAAGCTCGGGGTCGCGCAGGAAGACGGTCACGCCGGGTCCGGCATGATCGCTGATGGCCTTGAGGGCGCGGGGCACATAGTCCTGCCGCGCCTCGACATGGCCGAGCAGGTCGGCGGCGAAATCCACCTGGTGCATGCGCACCAGGGTCGGCCTGCCCGGTTCGATCTTGCCGTGGACGAGGGCCACATGCTCCACGCCCTCGATGACGTTGCGGTACAGCATCAGCCGGAAGGGGCCGCCGTGGACGCTGTCGAAGGGCGTGTCCATGACCCGCTCGACCAGCCGCTCGGTGCGGCGGCGGTAGGCGATCAGGTCGGCGATGGTGCCGATCTTCAGCCCGTGCAGTTGGGCGAAGGCGATCAGGTCCGGCATCCGCGCCATGGTGCCGTCGTCGTTCATGATCTCGCAGATCACCCCCGCCGGGGTCAGGCCCGCCATGCGGCTGATGTCGACCGCCGCCTCGGTGTGGCCGGTGCGGACCAGAACGCCGCCGTCGCGGGCGACCAGCGGGAAGACGTGGCCGGGCGAGACGATGTCGTCGGCGGTGCGGTTGGGATCCACGGCCACCTGAACGGTGCGGGCGCGGTCGGCGGCGGAGATGCCGGTGGTGACCCCTTCCCTCGCCTCGATCGAGACGGTGAAGGCCGTGCCCATGCTCTCACGGTTTTCGGCGGACATCGGCGGCAGGCGCAGCTGGCGCGCCCGGTCGGCGGTGATGGCGAGGCAGATCAGGCCGCGGGCGTGGCGGGCCATGAAGTTGATCTGATCCGGGGTGGCGAACTGGGCGGGGATGATGACGTCGCCCTCGTTCTCGCGGTCCTCGGCGTCGACGAGGATGTAGGGCCGCCCGTTGCGGGCGTCCTCAAGGATGTCCTCGATCGGGCTGATCGGGCTGTCGTTCATGTTGGCCGCCAGTTGCATCAGGCCGTCTCCTGCCACCGCGCGAGGTATCGCGCCAGCATGTCGATCTCGAGATTGACCGCATCGCCCGGTTTCAGGGCGCCGAGCGTGGTCGCCTCCCAGGTGTGCGGGATGATGTTGACTCCGAAGCTTCGGCCCTCAACGGCGTTCACGGTGAGGGAGACCCCGTCGACGGTGATCGAGCCCTTGGGCGCGATGAAGCGGTGCAGGGGGGCAGGCGCCTCGATCCCGATGCGATGCGAGCCGCCCTCGGGCGTCACCGAGACGACGCGGCCGAGGCCGTCGACGTGACCGGACACGATGTGCCCGCCCAATTCATCGCCCAGCTTCGCCGCCCGCTCAAGGTTGACCCGGCGGCCTTCGGTCCAGTCGCCGAGGCTGGTCTTCGACAGGGTCTCGTCCGAGACCTCCACGGCGAACCAGCCGGGCCCCTTCTCGGTGACGGTCAGGCAGCAGCCGGCGTGGCTGATCGAGGCGCCGAGGTCGAGGGTCGCCGTATCCCAGGCGGTCTCGATCTCGTAGCGGCGGTCGCGGTCGGTCTGTTCGACCTTCCGCACGCGGCCGATGTCGGTGACGATGCCGGTGAACATTCAGATGCGCTCGTAGCGTTCCCACAGGTCGTCGCCGACCGGTTCGGTCGACAGACGCCGGAACTTGGGGGCGTCGGCCAGCTTTGCAAGCGCCAGCGCCGCCACGCAGGGCCGCCCCTCCCCGCCCAGCAGGATCGGGGCCCGGAACCACTCCAGCCGGTCCACCAGCTTCGCGCGCAGGAAGCTGGCCGCCACCTGGCCCCCGCCCTCGATCAGCACCGACCCCGCGCCCGCGCGCCGGATCGCCCGGAGCACGGCTTCGGGCGCGGGCCGACCGTCCGCCGTCTCCACCCGCTCGACCCGGGCCTCACCCACCGGCGTCGGCTCGGCGGCGGTCAGGATCAGGGTGTCGCTCCCGGCGACTTTCGCCGTCGGCGGGGTGCGCAGGCGGCTGTCGAGCACCACGCGCAGGGGCTGGTCGACCGGCCTGCCCGCCAGGCGGGCGGTCAGTTCGGGATCGTCAGCGAGCACCGTCTCCACCCCGACCAGGATGGCGTCATGGGCGGCGCGCAGGCGGTGGCCCTCCAGCCGCGCCGCCTCGCCGGTGATCCATTTCGATTCGCCGGACGCCGTGGCGATCCGCCCGTCGAGCGAGGTCGCCAGCTTGAGGGTGACCCGCGGGCGCATCAGCCGCGGCCGGACTCGTCGTCCAGACCCTCGTCGCCGAGGAAGCGGGCGAAGTCGCCGGTGTGGCGGAAGTCCTTGTAGACCGAGGCGTAGCGGACGTAGGCCACCTCATCGACGCTCTTCAGCGCCTTCATGATGAAGTCGCCGACCGTCGAGGACGGGATTTCGGTCTCGCCGAGGCTCTCCAGCTGGCGGACGATCCGGCTGACCAGCTGCTCGATCTGCTCCGGCTGCACCGGCCGCTTGCGCAGGGCGATGCCGAGCGAACGCTCCAGCTTGTCCCGGTCGAAGGGCGTGCGGCGGCCGTTGCGCTTAAGGATGACCAGCTCGCGCAGCTGGACCCGCTCGAAGGTGGTGAAGCGCCCGCTGCACTGCGGACAGGACCGCCGGCGCCGGATGGCCGCGCCGTCGTCGGACGGCCGGCTGTCCTTCACCTGGGTGTCCGGATTTCCGCAGAAGGGGCACTTCATCGGGCGCTATCCGTAGATCGGGAAACGGCGGGTGAGTTCGCGCACCTCGCCGGCCACCCGCTGCGAGACAGCCGCGTCAGCCTCGTCGCCGCCCTTCATGGAGTCGATGACATCGGCGATCCAGTGGCCGACCTGCTGGAACTCGGTCACACCGAACCCGCGCGTGGTGCCGGCCGGCGTGCCGAGACGGACGCCGGAAGTGACGGTGAACGGGGCGGTGTCGAACGGCACGCCGTTCTTGTTGCAGGTCATCAGGGCGTGCTCGAGCGCCGCCTCGGTGGCCTTGCCGGTGACCCCCTTGGGCCGCAGGTCGACGAGCATGAGGTGGCTGTCGGTGCCGCCCGAGACGATGGCCGCGCCGCGTTCGACCAGCACGGCGGCCAGGGCCTGCGCATTGGTCACCACCTGCTGCGCGTAAGCCTTGAATTCGGGCTTCAGCGCCTCGCCGAAGGCCACGGCCTTGGCGGCGATGACGTGCTCCAGCGGCCCGCCCTGCAGTCCGGGGAAGACGGCCGAGTTGATCTTCTTGCCCAGCTCCACGTCGTTGGACAGCACCATGCCGCCGCGCGGACCGCGCAGGGTCTTGTGCGTCGTGGTGGTGACCACGTGGGCGTGCGGCAGAGGGTCGGGATAGACGCCGCCGGCGACGAGGCCGGCGTAGTGGGCCATGTCGACCATCAGATACGCCCCGACGCTGTCGGCGATCTCGCGGAAGCGTTTGAAGTCGATGTGCCGGCTGTAGGCCGAGGCGCCGGCGAGGATGAGCTTCGGCTTCTCCTGCTCGGCCATCTGCGCCACGTGGTCGTAGTCGATCAGGTGGTCGTCCTCGCGGACCTTGTAGGTGACCGGGCGGAACCACTTGCCGGACTGGTTGGCCGGCGAGCCGTGGGTCAGGTGGCCGCCGCAGGCCAGGTCCATGCCGAGGAAGGTGTCCCCGGGCTGGAGAAGGCTCATGAACACCGCCTGGTTGGCCTGGGCTCCCGAGTGCGGCTGGACGTTGGCGAAGGCGCAGCCGAACAGCTGCTTCGCCCGCTCGCGGGCGAGGTTCTCGGTGACGTCGACGTATTCGCAGCCGCCGTAGTAGCGGCGGCCGGGATAGCCCTCGGCGTACTTGTTGGTCAGGACCGACCCTTGCGCCTCCAGCACCGCCTTCGAGACGATGTTCTCGGAGGCGATCAGTTCGATCTGCTCCTGCTGACGCTTCAGTTCGCCCTGGATGCCGCCGAAGATGTCCGGGTCGGCGTCGGCGAGCGATTTCGAGAAGAAGGCGTCGTGGGTGAAGGCGGTCACTGGAATCCCCGGCGTTTGCAGCACGTTCATTTACGCCGCGCCACCTTCGGCCACAACATCTTGTGGGTCACCGCGACAGAAGCGCCCGTTTCAGCTTGGCCACGGCCACCCGTTTGAGGCCTTCGGGCTCGGCCGCGGGCCCGAAGGCCGAGACCTCCAGACCCGTGGCCACATGGACGGCCGAGCATTTCAGGTAGGGCCCGTTGCGGGTCAGCTCGAGGATGACCTCGCCCAGCTCCGGATCAGGCGGCGACAGGGCGGCGCGCCACGTTGCAACGGGTCCAGAGCTTGTCCATGGCGGACACCAGCGCGTCCATCATGCCGTCGTCGTGATCCGGCGACGGCGTGAAGCGCAGACGCTCGGTGCCCTTGGGCACGGTCGGATAGTTGATCGGCTGGACGTAGATGCCGAAGTCCTCGAGCAGCATGTCCGAGATCATCTTGGTGTGGACGGGGTCGCCTACGAAGACGGGGACGATGTGGCTCTCGGACTCCATCACCGGAATGCCGGCCTCGGCGAAGCGCGCCTTCAGCGCCGCGGCGCGCTCCTGGTGCTTCTCGCGCAGTTCGGGGTGGGCCTTCAGCCAGCGCACCGAGGCCAGGGCGCCCGCGGTCAGGGCCGGCGGCAGGCTGGTGGTGAAGATGAAGCCCGAGGCCCAGCTGCGCACCGCGTCCACGATCACGGCGTCGGCGGCGATATAGCCGCCCATGACGCCGATCGCCTTGCCGAGCGTGCATTCGATGATGTCGATCTGGTCCAGCACCCCGTCGCGCTCGGCGATGCCGGCCCCGCGGTCGCCGTACAGGCCGACGGCGTGGACCTCGTCGAGATAGGTCAGGGCGCCGTACTTCTTCGCCAGGGCGATGGTGCCCTTCAGGTCGGCGATGTCGCCGTCCATCGAATAGACGCTCTCGAAGGCGATCAGCTTGGGCGCCCCGGCCGGGGCGTCGGCCAGCAGGGCCTCGAGGTGCTCGAGATCGTTGTGGGCGAAGATGTGCCGCTCGCCGCCGCCGTGGCGGATGCCGGCGATCATCGAGGCGTGGTTCAGGCTGTCGGAGAAGATGATCAGCCCCGGCAGGATCTTCTGCAGCGTCGCCAGGGTCGCCTCGTTGCCGACATAGCCCGAGGTGAATAGCAGGGCGGCTTCCTTGTGGTGCCAGTCGGCGAGTTCGGCCTCGAGATCCACGGCCGAGCGGGTCGTGCCGGAGATGTTGCGGGTGCCGCCCGCCCCGGCGCCGGCGGCGTCGACCTCGGCCTTCATGGCCTCGATCACGGCCGGATGCTGGCCCATGCCGAGATAGTCGTTGGAGCACCAGACCACGACGTCCTGCTCGGAGCCGTCGGCGCGGCGGCGCACGGCGCGCGGGAAGCGGCCGCGCACACGCTTCAGGTCGGCGAAGACGCGGTAGCGGCCCTCGCCCCTGACCTGCTCCACGGCGGTCTCGAATGCGGCGCGATAATCGAACAAGGTCGGCCCGGAGTCGGCGGAAGTCTGTTCGGGGCTATCTGCGCCGAACGACCCGCACAGTCCAGCCGGGGCGACGGTTAAATCGTCGCAACCCACTAATTGATAACGGTTCTCATTCCGGGTCTGGCGCATGCGGGACAGTAGCCGGCTGGACCCGGGGCGCTATTGCGCGAGATCAATCGCGCGGCAATTCCTCCAGCTTGCCGCGCAACATCTGAAGAATGCCCGAGAAGTCCCGACCGCCGTAGCCGAGGCCGTTGAACATCTGGAACAGGGCCTCGGTCTGGGCCCCGAGCGGCGTCGAGGCGCCGGCCCGGGCCGCGGCGTCCTGGGCCAGCTTGAGGTCCTTCAGCATCATGGCGGCGGCGAATCCGCCCTCGTAGTTGCGGTTGGACGGCGCCGTCGGCACCGGGCCGGGCCAGGGGTAGTAGGTGGTCACCGACCAGCTCTGGCCCGAGGACTTGGCGACGATGTCGAACATCTTCACCGGGTCCAGCCCGAGCTTCTCGGCCAGGCCGATGGCCTCGCAGGTGCCCAGCATGGTGATGCCGAGGATCATGTTGTTGCAGATCTTGGCCGCCTGCCCGGCCCCGTGGTCGCCGGCGCGGAAGGTGGCGCGGCTCATCGGCTCCAGCGCCGCCTCGATGCGGGCGAAGTCGGGCTCGTCGCAGCCGACCATGAAGGCGAGGGTTCCGGCGTCGGCGGCCATGGTCCCGCCCGAGACGGGGGCGTCGGCGAAGGCGTAGCCGGCGTCCTTCGCCAGACCGGCCACCTTGCGGGCGGTGTCGACGTCGATGGTCGAGCAGTCGAGCAGCAGGGCCGAGGTCGGGGCGACGCCGAGGATCTGTTCCGAATAGACCTTCAGCACGTGCGGCCCGGCCGGGAGCATGGTGATGACCACCTCGGCGTCCTTCACCGCCTCGGCCACCGAGGCGACGGGGGTGCAGCCGGCGGCGGCGGCGCGATCCAGCGCGGCCTGCGACAGGTCGAAGGCCATGACCGCGCGGCCGGCCTTGGCCTGGTTGGCGGCCATGCCCCCGCCCATGTTGCCGAGGCCGATGAAGGCGATGCGTTGGGTCATGGCGAGTCTCCCTTGGGTCTTCCCTGTTGCGGCCGGATTAGCCGCTCGCCGGGGCCGACGCCAGACGTGCGTCATCGGCCTCCGGGGCCCCGGGCCGCGGAAGGTGGGGAGGGTGCGGGACAGCCGGGCTCGCCCGGTTGTGTTGCAGTGTACCGTTTCGACGAGACGAGCTGTCCCGCGCGGTCGTTTTCCACTCGCCCCGCCGGCTGGCGGCCCTTCTCGGGCCTTACCGGCGTTTCCGCTTCCCCGTCGCCGGGGAAGACGGAAGGCGGAACTTGCTGACGGTGTCGACAGGAGCGGTTCCGACCAAAGGCGCGCGGCGAGCAAGCGGACAGGATCCCTCCCTGCCCTCGAGGACCCCCGGACTCTCCTCCGCCCGGGCTTCATCGCTCGACCACAGCCCGCCGTCATCGAGAGCGCTGGATCCGACGCCCTCCCCGCCGACGGGATGGCCCTGAGTGTAAGGGGTGTGGTTTCTCCGGCGGACAGATTGGTTCGAGAAATTGCGATGTGTCTGAAAAGGCGGGCGAGTTTTGTGACTATCGGACTATAGATCCGCGGATTGCCAGCATACGGCGGAGCTTCCGCAGATGGTCGAGGGTCATCACAAAGAGCACGAAGGGGGCGCGAAGGACACCAAGGCGGTCGTCTTCCTTCTCCCCTCGGGGGAGAAGGTGGCTCGCGGAGCGAGACGGTTGAGGGGGCTGGTTCGTTCAGGCTCCCGGCCAGCCAGCTCGCGCCAACCTTCCCCCTCATCCGAGCGGCTCCGCCGCCCACCTTCTCCCCCGGAGGGGAGAA
>JAEYUE010000137.1 GCA_023433655.1 Pseudomonadota bacterium
GTCGTCGAACAGGAAGGGCTCCTGGGTGACGAGGGCGATGCGTTCGCGCAGGTCGTGCAGCTTCAGGGCGCGGATGTCCTGGCCGTTGACGGTCACGGCGCCGGCGGTGACGTCGTAGAAGCGCGGCAGCAGGCTGAGCAGGGTTGACTTGCCGCCGCCGGAGGGGCCGACGAGGGCGACAGTCTCGCCGGGCGCGACGGTCAGGGAGACGTCATGCAGCGTGGGGGCCGCGTTTTCGGAGGCCGGGGCGTAGGCGAACGACACGCGATCGAAGGCGACGGTCAGCGGCCCGGGCGGCAGGGGGCGGGCGTCAGGCGCCTCGCGGATCTCGGGCTGGATGTCGAGGGCGTCGAACAGTCGCCGGGCCGCGGTCAGGCCTTCGGACATCACCGTCTGCAGGTTGGTGACCTGGCGCAGCGACTGGCCGGCCGCCATGAGCAGGCCGATGTAGGCGGCGAAGGCGCCGACGCTCATCTCGCCCTGACGGGCCTGCCAGCCGGCGTAGGCCATGACGGCGGCGACGATGACCATGGCCACCAGGTTGGAGAAGGGGCCGGCGAAGGCGCGGGAGTCGGCGGACTTGATGACGTGGCGCTGGCGGCGGGCGACGACCTCGGCGACCCGGGCCTCCTCGGCCGCCTCGCGATTCTCGATCTTGATCAGGCGGACGCCATCGAGGTTCTCCATCAGGGCGGTGGAGAGGTTGGACGTCTCGACCATGGCCCCGGTGGTGGCCTTGCGCATGCGCTTGCCGAAGCGGCGCATGACCCAGGCGATGACCGGGGCGCCCAGCAGCACGATCAGGGTCAGCCGCCAGTCGGTCCACGCCATGTAGCCGAGCACGGCGATCAGGGTCAGGGCGTGCTGGGTGTAGTTGACCACGCCGTTGGTGAAGGCCTCGCGCACCAGATTGGCGTCGAACAGCACGCTGGAGACGAAGCCGCCGGAGTGCTGGCTGCGCAGGCGGGCGAGGTCGGCGCGGATCATCGAGCCGAACAGCCGCACCTGGATATCGCCGACGATGCCGTGACCGAGGCGGTTGACCAGGGCGGCCTGGCCGAGGGCGGCGGCGGTCCAGACCAGGCCGGCGCCGACGATGACCAGCGGGATGGCGGTCAGGGCCTGTCCCGGCGGGATGGTGAAGACGCCCCAGATGGTCACCGGCCGGCCGAGGAACAGGCCGTCGATGGCCGGCTCGAGCAGCTGCAGCACCGTGGCGGCCATGACGCCGACGATCGCCGCGCAGAGGACGGACAGGAACAGGGGCGCGCGGCGGCGGGACAGGTAGTCGCGCCAGATCCGCGCCAGCAGCGGGCGAAGCGGCGGCTTCTCGTCGGCGGCGGGCGCGGGCGGCGGCGTCATCGGTCCGAGGTCGGACGGCTGGGGTCGCAAGTCAAGCGGCGGAGGCCTCGCGCGGGTCGGGATCCGCGCTCTCGATGGCGCGGGCCATGATGTTCGCGGCCGCCCCGGGGTCGATTTCGCTTCCGCGCGCGAGCGCGCGCCAGCCGTGGAAGTCGAGCGCCAGGTTCAGCAGCGCCCGTTGCGATCCAGCCAGGCCCTCGGCCAGGACCTCCGTCCAGCCCGCTACGACCGGACCGAGACGAAGCTCGGCGATCTCGCGGGTGAGGGCGTGATGCTCGGCGTCGCGGAGCACGCAACCGAAGAGGGCGGCGTTGGCGGCGTACCAGCTGTAGACGGCCGTCAGACCGCGGCGCAGACGCGCGCCGCGGTCGGCCATGCTGCGCCAGTCGTCGCCCTGCGGCGGAGGACTGCGTTCGAAGGACAGGCCGGAACAGGCCATCTGCAGGCTGCGCAGGTCGGGGAAGTGGGCATAGAGGGTGTTGCGCTGCACCCCGGCCCGCTCGGCGACCATGCTGAGGCTGGTGTTCGCCGGCCCCACCGTCCCGTGCAGGTCCACCGCCGCCTCGACGATCTTCAGCCGGGTCTGCGCCTGCTGTTCGGCGCGTCGCTTGAGGGTGTAGCCGCGGGCCATTGTATTTTCACTAAACAGCCGTGCGCAGCCATATTGACGGCGCCGGATCATTTCGATACACGGCCTTGTATCGTGAAAAATCCCGCCTGCGCAAAGGAAATGAAGCCATGGACACCCGCGTCGCCGAGATCGCCGACGGCGTCTATCGCCTGTCGACCTTCGTGCCGGAAGTTGGCCCGCTGGGCTTGACCTTCAACCAGTTCCTGGTGGTCGGGGACGAACCCCTGCTGTTTCACACCGGCCCGCGGCGGATGTTCCCGCTGGTGCGCGAGGCGGCGGCGCGGGTGATCGATCCGGCCAGCCTGCGCTGGATCACCTTCGGCCATTTCGAGGCCGACGAATGTGGGGCAATGAACGAATGGCTGGCCGCGGCGCCCGGCGCCGAGGTCGCGCACGGCCAGACCGGCTGCGACGTGTCGCTGAACGACATGGCCGACCGGCCGCCGCGGACGCTCGCCGACGGCGAGGTCATCGACCTGGGCGGCGGCAAGCGGGTCCGCTACATCGACACGCCGCACACGCCGCACGGCTGGGACGCGGGCGTGCTCTACGAGGAATCGACCGGGACGCTGTTCTGCGGCGACCTGTTCACCCAGCAGGGCGCGGCGCCGGCGCTGGTGGAGCACGACATCGTCGGTCCGGCCGTCGTGGCGGAGGACGTGTTCGGCTACTCGGCGCTCAATCCCGCCATGGGGGCGACGATCCGTCGGCTGTCGAAGCTGGCCCCGCGAACCCTGGCGCTGATGCACGGCCCGGCGTTCCGCGGAGACGGGGCCGGCGCGCTGAGACAACTGGCTGACGACTACGACCGTCGGGCGCGCGAGCGGATGGCGGTCTTCGACGCGAATCCGGCCTGAAGCCCCCGCCGCGAAGTCTTCAGGATCCGGTCCGTTCGCGAGCTAGGCGGCGCTCGAACAGGCCTTCATAACGGTCGGCGAAGGCGCGACAGGCGCCGGGCTCGATGAAAGGATTCGGGTCCGGCTGGGCGCGGTGGCGGGCGAGCTTCTCGTTGATGCCCGCCGGCCCCGGGTGGGACGAGATCAGAATGTCGCAGGGCAGGTCGCGGACGGCCTGGAAGGTCCGCCGGAAGCCGTCGTGGAGGGGTCGCGATTCCGGGGCCGAATAGAGGTAGCCATCGGCGCTGATCGGATTGAGGCTGGCGGCGAAGACGACGTCGGCGCAGTCGCTGTCCTCGCACGAGCGCCAGCTCCAGCTCATGCTGCCGGGCGTGTGGCCGGGGGTGGCGCGGGCGGTGACGGTGACGTCGCCGAGGGTGAGGGTCTCGCCGTCGCGCAGGGGCTGCAGACGGTTAATGGCGGGGAAGGGCTGCAGGATGGCGAACAGGGGGTCGTCCGCGCCGCTGCGGCCGCGGGCGAGGGCCTCGGCCGCCTCGGGGCTGGCCACGACCGTGGCGCCGCTGTCGCGGGCGAGGGCGGCGATGCCGCCGGAATGGTCGTAGTGGGG
>JAEYUE010000176.1 GCA_023433655.1 Pseudomonadota bacterium
CCCAGATCTCGTTGAAGGCCGTCTCGCCGGTGACCGTGCCGGCGCGCGTGTAGCTCAGCGTTGCCGCGCCTTCGCCGGCCAGCAGGGTCCCCGCGCCCGTGCGGATGGACACGCCGCCGACAGGCCGGACCGTGACCCGGATGTCCATCAGCTCGGCGAGCTGACCGATCAGGGCGGCCTGGGCCGTCTCGGCCCCTGAGGCGTCGCCGTTGACGACCGTGGCGCGGGCGATCTCGAGGTTGAGCCCCTCGATCTCCTGCAGCAGGCTGTTGGCCTTCTCCACCGCGCTCTGGATACGGCCGTCGGCGTCCTCGCGCACCGCCTGGATCTGTTTGCCGATCCGGCCCGCCTCGTCGAACAGGGCCTGGGTCCGGAACAGCGCCTCCTGGCGCCGCGGAGAGGAGGTGGGGTCTTCCGCGCTGGCCGCGAAGGCGGAGAAGACAGCGTCGACCTGCGAGAAGAAGCCGCTGTCACCGCCCGGGTCGCCGAACAGCGACTGGATGCGGTCGTACAGCTCATGCCGAACGCCCTGTCGCGCCGCCTCGGCCCCCGCATTCAGACTCGCGGCCTGCAGGAAGCGATCAGTGGCGAGGCGGATGCGCGCCACCTCGACCCCGGCGCCCATGCCCTGGCTGGTCAGGGTGACCTGGTCCGCGATCTTGCGGACGTAGCCTGGCGTGTTGACGTTGGAGACGTTGTCCGAGACGACCCGGAGCTGGGTTTGCGCCGTGGTCAGGCCGCTGGTCGCCGTATTCATGATGGCGGTGAGCGACATCAGCGGACCTCCACCTCAGCGGCGCCCGGCAAGCCCTGCCAGTCGATATGCGCTTTTTGCCCGGCGGCTGAGACGGGCCGATCGGTCAAGCCACTGTAATTCCGCGAGTTCGCATCTTGCGCGTGGGTCATGACCGTCCGGGTCGCAAGCTGCGGGCCAGTTGGCGGAAGAGGGTAATCGCCGCGGCGCCGGGCAAGAATGGTCGCGTGACGCGGCAATTACCGACCGGCGCCCGCCCTCCGACGCCGCCAGACGTCACCAAAAATGTCTTTCTGTTCAACCAACTGCCGTGCGCCTTCGGTCTGGCCCGCGACTTGCGCCAGAGCCGCCGAATGTCCGGCGCAGCAGGCGCCCCTGCCACATCGCTCCGGCGACGCCCCTCGGGACCATGTCCGCTCAAGCCATCCTTTCCATGATCGCCTTCGCGTCGCCGGCGAACCCGGCCGGAGCGTCGACCGCGGGCGGCGAAGGCGGCTTCCAGGACGTGATCTCCGCCTTCCTCTCGGCAAGGGGCGGCGCGCACGGGCGACCGGATGCGCCGACCGGCGAAGGGTCGCGGCCGCCCGCCAGCTCCAAGGCCCAGGCGGAGCCGCTCGTGCTACCCGGGTCAGTGGAGGGGAAACCGCCGGAACCACAGGTGCTTCCGGGCGACGTCGTCAAGGCAGCCGAACCTCCGGTCCTGCCTGAGGCGGAGGCCGACGCAGGCAAGGAGACCGGACCGCAGGTCCTGCCCGGCGTACCGCTGGACAAGGCTGACCAGCCTCACGTGCTTCCGGGACCGGTCGCCGGAAAGGCCGTCGCCCCCCAGGTTCTGCCAGACGCGACCCTGGACGCCGTCGCCCCTCCCGCGGCCGCGGAACCCCCGGCGCGGGGCGCCGGAGAGACACCCGCTCCTGTCGGCCTACCGGCCGCCGGCGCACCCCGGGCGGAGGGACCTCCCGCGCCCCCGCCGCCGCTGCGTCCCCTCGCGGAACGCGTCTCGAAGCCGCTTGAGGACACCTCCTCGGCCGCCGGCTCGCCACCGGCGCAGACCGAGGCCAGGTCCGCTTCGCTCGCGGCCCCGCCCGCGGGCCCGGCCGAGCAAACGGCGAAGCCGGCGCCGCAGTCCCTCAAGGTTGACGCGGCCCCGCAGGCGGACGCCGCCGCGCCGATCTCCGACGACGCGCGACCGCCTGCCGGTTCGGCCGGTGCGGCGCCGGAGGGACCTGGCCATGTCCGCGGGACGGGCCTGTCCAACCTGTCCCATGCGGCCGTGGAGGTCACGGCCCAGATCGCCGCCCACATCCTGCGTAAGCTTGAGGGACGCTCGACCCGCTTCGAGATCGCGCTGCGGCCCGACGAGCTCGGCCGGGTGGACGTCAAGCTCGACATCGATTCCGAGGGCCGGCTCGCAGCGAGGCTGGCTTTCGACAATCCCGTGGCGGCCGCGGATCTGCGCGGTCGTGTCGACGAACTGCGCCGTCAGCTTGAGGCCGCAGGCTTCCAGCTCGCCGAAGACGCCCTTGAGTTCGCCGAACGCGACAGCGGGTCCAGCGCCTTCGATCGCGGCCACGACGCCCACCACAACCAGGGCCGCGCCTTCTCCGCCGCAGCACGCCTGAACGACGAGACCGACGCCGCCCAGCCGGCGCAGCGCCTCGCGCTCTCCCTGACGCCCGCGGGCGTGGATATGAAGGTCTGATCGATGGTCGACGCCGTCACCACCGCCAACAACGCCGGCAACCGGATCAACGCCGGCCAGACCATGCTGGCGTCGAATTTCGAGACGTTTCTGGCGCTGCTCACCTCGCAGCTGAAGAACCAGGATCCGCTGTCGCCGGTCGACTCGAACCAGTTCACCGCCCAGCTGACGCAGATGGCCGGCGTCGAGCAGCAACTGCTGACCAACGAACTGCTCAAGAGCCTCGTCGCCGCCCAGGGCGGGGGCG
This sequence comes from Pseudomonadota bacterium, assembly GCA_023433655.1. Lineage (GTDB taxonomy): Bacteria > Pseudomonadota > Alphaproteobacteria > Caulobacterales > Caulobacteraceae > Brevundimonas. The sequence continues at coordinate 2,704 of JAEYUE010000176.1, forward strand.
GACTGGCCAGCGCCGCCAACTACATCGGCAAGGACGCCACCGCAGCCTGGTCGGCGACCAAGTTCACGGACGGCGAAGCCCGCTGGAGCTATGAGATCGCCTCGAACGCCGCCTCCGCCAGGCTGGAAGTGGTGGACGGCGCCGGCAATGTGGTCTGGTCGGGCGACGCTCCCGACAACACCGCCGGCAAC
>JAEYUE010000188.1 GCA_023433655.1 Pseudomonadota bacterium
AGCGCCCGCTCGAGACGCCGCACGTTGCGGTCGAGCTGATCGAGGCGCCGCTTGTCCCACTGGATCGGCTCCATGGGCGCGGTCTGGGCCACGACCGTGGTCGTGCCGGCGATCAGGACGACGCCCAAGACGGTGACGAGGGCGTTCTTCGAACGAAGGGCGGGGGGCAGCTTCAGCATGAGCGGATTGGTCCCACCGATTTGAGGCCGCCGCAAGGCGTCAGCCCGTCAGGCCCAGCATGATGATGGCGAGGACGAACAGGCTGAAGGCGATGCTGGCGAACATCAGCAGCAGCACGGTGCGCCACGCCGCCGAGAACCACGACAGGCCGTAGGCGCCCTTGAGCTGGGCGAACATGTGGGCCGGGACGCCGAAGGTGAACAGCAGCGCCCCCAGCATGGCGAACCCGCTCCACAGCGGCCCAAGCACCGCGAACACCATCATCAGGATCGACATCGCGGTCAGCGAATAGAGCACGAAGACGCCGTGGTCGTAGAAGGTGAAGCCGGGCCGCCACAGGAACAGCAGCGCCACGAAGGGGATCGAGATCGGGATCAGCAGGAAGCTGAATTTATAGGCCGTCTGCTGGATCTTGTAGATGGCCAGATCCGGGTTGAGCAGCTTCTTCTTGATCTTCTCGTTCAGCGCCCGGTTGCCCATGTTGACCTTGGGCTCGCCCGAGGCGACGGCGTCATGGACCTGGGCCTGCCAGCTGCCGGGGGCGAGGCCGTCGTCGCGCTTCGCGGCCGCGTCGGCGACGCCGAGACGGGTCTCCAGCGTATTCACCGTCGTCTCCAGGGCCCGCGCCGTCACGCCCAGGGCCGTGGACGCCGGCTCGGCCTCCGCCGCGGCCCGGACTTCGGCCAGCTGCGCGCGCGCGAGCTCCAGCTTCTGCTCGGTCTCGGCCCGCTCGGCCGGCGTCAGCGTCGTCTCCACGTTCGGCTCCAGCCCGCCGGAAAAGCTGAACACGAAGAACATCAGGAAGACGGTGAACAGGAACATCGCCAGCGGCGAGACGTAGCGGGTGCGGCGGCCCTGCACCCACTCGCGGGTCAGCCGGCCCGGATTGATCGCCAGCAGCGGCAGGGTGCGCCAGATGCGGGCGTCGAAATGCAGGACGCCGTGCAGGATTTCCTCGCCGAGGTGCAGCAGCGACCGATGCACGTGGGTCGGCTGGCCGCAGTTGGCGCAGAACCGGCCCTCCACCGGCTGACCGCAGTCCGTGCAGTTCCCGTGCGCGTCGCCGACGTGACCCGTCGGGCGCTCGATCGCCCCGGCCAGCAGCCCCCCGGTCGCCGCGCCGCCGGCCGCATCCAGATCCACCATACGCCTTCCCCCTGAAACCGCCCGCCGATCTAGCCGGGCCCCCGGCCGAGGGTCAAAAGGAAAGGGGCGGCCGTCGACCGGCCGCCCCTTCGTTCTTCGAATCTCGCCCGGGTCTAGCGGGTCGCGCCCGAGACGATGGCGGTGTGGGCGTTGCGGTTGCGAGCCCAGGCCTCCTCGTTCGAACCGGCCGCGATCGGGCGCTCCTTGCCGTAGCTGATGGTGTCGATGCGGGCGGCCGGGATGCCGCGCTGGATCAGATAGGTGCGCACCGACTCCGCCCGCCGCGCGCCGAGGGCGAGGTTGTATTCGCGGGTGCCGCGTTCGTCGGCGTTGCCCTCGATGCGCACGGTGACCTGCGGATAGCGCTGCAGCCAGGCCGCCTGGGCGTCGAGGCGCGGATAGGCGTCCGGGCGGACCTCATAGCTGTCGAGGTCGAAATAGACGCGGTCGCCGACGTTGACGACGAAGTCCTGCTCCGAGCCGGGCGCCGCGGCGCCCAGCGAACCGCCGTCGACCGGACCCGACGGCGCCGTCGGATACTGCGGGCCGGTCGTCGGCGGGGTGTCGCCGGCCGGGCCCTGCGCGGCCGGGCGCGGCGTGCAGGCGGCGATGGCGACGACGGCCACGCCGGCGATGGCGAGGCGGGCGAGGGTCGAGGTCTGGATCATCTATCGTCTCCTTGGTGCGAGGCCTCGGCCTCCAGCTTGGCTATAAAACCCGGGTACTGACGCGCCAGCGATTTCGCCAGCCGCGATAACGCGAAATTGAGGACAAAGGCTCCGCTTGCCCTCAGGTCGAGCAACTGTCCGGACCGCCCGCCCCGAGATTGGTCGGCTGCTCGTCCAACAGCGGCGACCAGGCGGGGTCGGAGCCGCGGCCGCTGTAGCCGGCCTGGCTGACCACCCGTCCCGACAGGTCCACCGTCCACAGCCGCGTGTCGCCGCCCGGGCTCTGCCGCGCGAACATGATGTAGCGGCCGTTCGGGGCCCATGAGGGCCCCTCCTCGAAATAGCTGGACGACAGGATGCGCTCGCCCGTGCCGTCGGGGCGCATCACGCCGGTCGAGAAGCGCCCGCCGCCCTGTTTGGTGAAGGCGATCAGGTCGCCGCGTGGGCTCCAGTTCGGCGCAGTGTAGATCCCGCCGCCGCGCGAGATCGGCCGCTGGCCGCTGCCGTCGGCGCGCATCACGTACAGCCGCGCCGTGCCGGAGCGGTCCGAGGTGAAGACGATCTGGCTGTTGTCCGGGCTGAACGACGGCGAGGTGTCGATGCCCGGGTCGTTGGTCAGGCGCCGCACCTGCCGGCTGGCCAGATCCATTACATAGACGTCGGTGTTGCCGCCCCGGATGATCGAGAACGCCACCTTGGACCCGTCGTTGGAGAAGCGCGGGGCCAGCACCTGGCCGTCGAACTCGCCGAGGCTCTCGCGCCGCCCCGTCGACAGATTGTACAGGTAGATGCGGCTGTAGTCCTTGCCGAGGGCGACGTAGGTGATCTCGTTGGGGTCGTTCAGCGAGAAGCGCGGCGACATGATGATTTCCTGGCCGTCGGTCAGGAACACGGGGTCGAACCCGTCCTGGTCCGAGATGGCCAGCCGCGACAGCCGGTTCAGCTGGGTCCCGCTTTCGGACACGAACAGCACGCGGCTGTCGAACAGGCCGGCCTCGCCGGTCATGCGCTGGTAGACCACGTCAGCGATCTTGTGGCCGATGCGGCGCCACTGCTCGGGCGTGGCGGTGAAGCGGTACGAGGCCAGCTGGCACTGCCGGTAGGGGTCGTACAGCCGGAAGCCGTAGTCGTTGCGGTTGTCGGGCCGCCGCGTCACCGAGCCGTACAGCACCGCCTGGGCCCCGATCGAGGTCCACTGCGGGAAGTTGGGCGCATTGGCGACGGTCAGGCCGGTCTCGACGAAGCTGGCCGGGTCCAACGGCTCGAAATAGCCCGAGCGGCGCAGGTCGGCGCGGATCACCTGCGACAGGTCCGCGCCGTTCTGGCCGGCGAAGTCGGCGACGGCGATCTGGAACGGCCGCAGCACGCCCTGGTCGATGATGACCTCTTCCGGCTCCTGCGAGGCCGGCGGGCCGGCCGGCGTCTGGGCCGTCGCGGCGGTCACCGTCATCGCCAGGACGGCGACGCTCGCCAGAAGTCGGTTCAGTCGCATTGAGGGCTCCCGCAGTTTGAGACGTCCGCCGGTTCTTGTCGCCGAACCGGTCGCAGAAGGCCAGCATGGCCGCGATTGGGGCGACTTTCGGGCGTCGTCAGGTGTCGTCAGCGCCCCCGGCAGGCGCGGGCGGTGAGGAAGGTCGGACGATAACGCCCGCCAGTGAATCCGCGGGGGACATCGAACGGCGCGGTGGCGCGCAGGGCCCGCAGCGCCTCGGCCGTCGCGGCCTGGTAGACGGAGTTGCCGCGCCCGCCGACGAGGTCGGGGCCGTCGGTGATGCGCCCGTCGGCGGACAAAGTCACGTCGAACTGGATGCGCAGGTCGTCGCCGCCTTCCATGTCGCAGACCACGAAGACGTTCCAGTTGGGATAGACCTGCTCGAACATCGACGAGATCACCGGCCCGCTGGTCTGGCCCTGCGTGCCCGTGGACCGCTGGCCAGAGGGCGGTGTGGTCCCGCGGTTGGGGCTGCGGTTGGGACGGTCGGCGGCGAGGGCGCCGAGGTCGAGCG
>JAEYUE010000196.1 GCA_023433655.1 Pseudomonadota bacterium
GCATGCCGCCCAGCAGCAGGGTCGTGTCCACCGTCGACAGTTCGGTGTCGCGGTAGCGGTGCCCCGTTTCCATGTCGAGGAAGTGGTAGAAGAAGCCCTTGTAGCCGGCCACGCCGGTCGCCTGCGGTCCCTGCGGCGCGTCGTGGAAGAAGCGCAGGGTGATCAGGGTGCGCTCGCGCGCCTCCTCCCGGCTCATCCAGCCGCGCTCGACCCCGATCGGCCAGCAGGTCAGGGCGAAGCCGACCGCGGCGATGGAGGCGAAGGTCTTCTTTGGCCAGCGGTCGGGGGTCAGGCCATTGGCGCGATTGGTGACCTCGACGAACCAGCGGAAGGTTCGCTCCTGCAGCTCCTCCACCTCCGGGTCGAGGACGGCCGCGCCGCTCCACGGGGCACCCACCGTACCCGCGCAGCCCGCGAGCCCGAGGACGCCGACGCCCGCGACGGTCGAACCCATCAGGAAACGACGACGATCCATGGCGGCCACTCTCATACTCGTACTCGGGCTAGTCAAAAAAATCGGCCGCCCCCCATGTGAACGGAGGGCGGCCGCCAGGGTCAGGAGCTTAGAAGCTGTAGCGCATGCCGAACTGGAAGGTCCGGGTCGGGAACAGGACCCGCGACGGACGTTCGAAGTTGGGATTCGGGTTCGCCGCCGATCCGGTGCCGCCGTCGAAGCCGGTGAAGTTGTCGAAGTTGAAGACGTTGATGGCGTCCACGTACAGCTCCAGTTCGGACCCGTTCCAGACTTCGAAATTCTTCGTCAGGCGCAGGTCGAGGTTCCGGTAGGCCCACGAGTTCGGGATGATGAAGTTGTACTGCTGCGGCCGTCCGTGGTTGGGGCGGTAGTAGAACGTCGAACCACGTCCGTCGAAGACGTCGAACGGCGTGCCCGAACCCAGCGTCAGGATGCCCGACAGCTGGAAGTCGAACGGCAGATCGACGATGCCGTTGGCGACGATCCGGTGACGCTCGTCATTGTCGGTCGGGCGCACCGGCGAGGTCTCGACGCTGAAGCAGTCGAAGCAGAAGGCGTCGCGGCCGCCATTCTGTTCGGCTTCCGACCACGTATAGGCGAGGTTCAGGCCCCAGCCGGAGGCCGCCGTATAGGGTTTGTCGAGCTTGACGTAGAGGGCCCGGAACTCGCGCTCCTTGTTGTGATCGGAGACGAAGTAGCCGCGGTACGGATTGGCGGCGCCCGGTCCGCAGAAGCCGCCGTTGTCGCCGAAGCCGCCGCCGTCGTTCGGACGGTTCGGCTCGCGGCAGCGGGTCAGATACTGCCAGGTGAACTCGTTGTCCGTCTTCCCGTAGGCGAGGGTGAACTCGCTCTGCCAGTCGCCGAGGCGCTGACGGAGACCGAGGTTGAACTGGTCGGTCCGCGGCGGCTCGAAATCGTTGGCCAGCAGGAAGACCTCGCCCTTGCCCGGGATGGTCGCGAACACCGGGTCCAGTCCGGCAGCGGTCTCGTAGGAGGACTGCCACAGGATCGGATCCCCGGCCTCGCCCGGCAGGTCGACGCCCGGTCCCGGATCGCGATCCTCGCCCGCCGGCCGGCCGGTGGTGCTGAAGAAGGCGTTCTGGCGGATGTCGAACGGCTTCACGATCTCGTCGTACGAGAAGTTGAAGTTGACCCGGTCGTAGTAGCGGCCGGCGCCGCCGAAGATGACGGTCCTGCGGTCGCCGAAGACATCGTACGAGAAGCCGATGCGCGGCTGGAAGGCGCCGGCGAACGGATCGCGGTTGTCGCCCGTCGAGATGTAGTCGTCGCGGTCGAACCAGCTCGGCGCATAGCCCGCCGGCTTGCCGCCGTCGGTGGAGGCGATCCGCTGGTCCAGGCCCGCGATCACGCTGGCCGGCGTGACGTAGTCGTTGTTGTTGGCGTTGGTCTCGTAGTCCCAGCGCAGGCCCAGGTTGAGTTCGAGCTTGTCGGTGATCTGCCAGTCGTCCTGGATGTAGAGGCCGATGACCTCATTATCGAGATCGACCGACGGGAACGAGCGGCCCAGTTCGACGCGATACGGGACCGCGGTGCTCCCGCTCAGCTCGGGACGGCCGTCCAGATCATAGAAGAAGAACGGGTTGCGCCCGAACTGCTTGTCGACCTGGTAGTTCTGCAGCGAGACCTTGGCGCCCATCTTGATGGTGTGGAAGCCGTTCAGCTCGATGTCGTCGAACGTCAGGTCGTTGCGGAACGTCAGGGCGTTGTCGGAAATGTCCTGGGTGCTGTCGCGACCGCCGGTGTTGAGGATGGTGAAGCCGCCGAAATAGTCGGGATCGAACGCCGGCGTATTTGTGTTGGCGTCCTGGAACCTGCGATAGCTCCGGCCGACATCAGTGAAGTTCGCCGCGCCCGGGTTGTAGTGGTAGTCGCGATAGTCGACCGCGAACTCGTTCAGGAAGCTGTCCGTCCGCCATTGCCAGCGCAGGTTGCTTGAAACCGTGGTCTGCGCCAGGTCGTTGGCCCGCTCGAAGGCGTCGGCGCCGCCGAAGTCCCGGAGTTCGGACTCGTCACGGTAGGTGAGGCTCCAGTCCACCAGATGCTCATCCGCCGGTTGCCAGCTGAGCTTGCCGAAAAACAGGTCTTCCTCGAACGGCGACGCGAAGGTGCCGATGTAATCGGCGAACGCGGCCTCGTCGGCGGGCGTGGCGCGATCACCCAGATCGACGACGCTGGCCCGATTTTCCTGCTTGTGCTCGTAGGTGCCGAAGAAGTGCAGGCGATCACGCACGATCGGTCCGCCGAGCGCAAAGCCGTACTGCTGGACTTCGAGGTCGACCTTCTCGTCCCCGCGTTGCTCGGCGAAGTAGTCCTGCGCGATGAAGTCCTGATCGCGGTAGACGCCAAACACCTCGCCGTGGAACTCATTCGTGCCCGACCGCGTGACGGCGGTGATGATCGCTGACGACGCCTGCTCGTACTCCGCCTTGAAGTTCTGGCTGACGACTCGGAATTCCTGGACGCCGGCCTGGGGGAAGGGGTTACCGCGGCTGTCGTCCTGGCCGATGATGCCGCCGGCGATGATGTTCGACTTCAGGCTGGCGCCGTCGATGAAGGCGTTGACCGACTCGGCGCGTTGACCGCCGGCGGTGATTTGCTGCTCCCGATCGTCAAGTCCCACCCGCACCCCGGGGGCCAGGGCCGCGAAGTTCAGGAAGTTGCGGTTGATCTGCGGCAGGGTGTTGATCTGCTGAGTCGTGACGTTGGTGGCGTTCTCGGGCGTGCGCACCTCGGCCAGGCGGCGGCCGGTGACGACCACGTCGCCCACGTCCGTGGCGGCCACTTCCGTCGCCACCCCGCCGCCGACCGCCAGATCGACCTCGCCCACCTGACCGACGCCGATGGTCACCACCTCCGAGGTGGTCTGTCCGTCCGTGGTCGTGACGGTGATCTCGTAGGTGCCCGGGCGGAGGCCCGACAACACGTAGCCGCCGTTGGCGTTGGCCGTCGTGCGGCTGGTGAAGCCCGATGCGACGTCGCGGGCGACGACCACCGCCCCTGCCTCGGCCTGGGCGTTGTCGGTCACCGAGCCGCGGATCGTCGAGGTGGTGACCTGGGCGCTGACGCCCCCGGCCGCGGCCAGAGAGATCGCCACGGCGAGGGCCGAGGCGGCCCCGAGATAGTGTCTGGACTTGCGGGTCATTGCGGGTTCTCCCCCTTGAGAAGTGTTGGACGGACGGCTTCGCCATGGCGGCCGCCGGATACGGATCGGGTCTGTGTCGCCGGGTTGCTTGACGGCCGCACGACCAGTTCCGGCCGGACGACCTCGCAGGCGGTGTCGGCGACGGCTTCGCCCGCTGCGTTGATCAGGCGGACGAGACGCTCGAGCGCGTTCCGTCCGGTTTCCGCGATGCGGATTCGAAGGGTGGTCAGGCCAGGCCGCATCAGGGCCGCCATGGGCACGTCATCGAAGCCGACGAGGGCGACGTCCTCGGGCACGGCCAGTCCGGCCTCCTGCAGGGCCAGCAGGGCCCCGACCGCCATCATGTCGTTGCCCGCGAAGATGGCGTCGGGGCGGTCGCCTTCGCGCGCCGCCAGCTGGGCCGCCGCGCGGTGTCCCGAGGCCTGGTCGAACGCCCCCTCGACCACCGTGGTCGGCAGTCCGGCGTGGGCCATGGCTTCCAGATAGCCGGCCAGCCGCGCCTCGGCCTCGAGGTTGCCCGTCGGGCCCGAAATATGGGCGATGCGCCGGCGGCCGGTGGCGACCAGATGCTCGACCGCCTGCACGGCGCCGCCGTGGTTGTCGACGACGATCGAGGGGCGCCCCGCGCCTGCCCCGCCGTTCATCAGCAGCACCGGCAGCCGGCCGGCGAGGCTGGTCGCCAGATTGGCGGCGTCGAGGTGGGGCGAGAGCACGATCAGGCCGTCCACCCGGCCCCGCATCGAGCGGATCGCGGCCGAGGCCTCTTCGGCGTCGTCATGCGAACTGGAGACGATCAGGTGGTAGCCCAGCGCCCGCGCCGCCACGTCCATCCCGCGGATCAGCTCGGAGAAGAATTCGCCGTACAGGTCGGGCAGGATGACGCCGATCGTCTGGGTCTTGCTGGTCGACAGGCTGCGCGCACCCGAGTGCGGCACGTACTGCAGCGCCTCGACCGCCTCCATCACCTTCTTGCGGGTCGCCTCGGTCACCGGCCCGGCGCCGGTCAGCACGCGCGAGACCGAGGCGACGGAGACCTCGGCCCGCTCGGCCACGTCCCGGATGGTGGCCGGCTTCACGAGCGGCCGTCCATGCGCATTGTCGGGGTCGCACCAGGCGCCAACGTCTCTCTCCCTGACCGGCCCGATCCCGGCCCGCTTGCCGCGAGTCCGTCCGATGAATTCCGTGTAACCGATTACATGACACACTGGCAATGTGGCCCGCAAGTGCCCTAGTCTGGTCACAGAGAGGTTGTGCTCACGGCGCTACACGCGTACCCGCCGGGCCCGGCCCGCCTGATCCCTTCTGTACCCATTGCGTTCAAGAGCCTCGGACATGACCACGGAAAACACCGGCAAATATCTGTTTCCCGAAGGTTTTCTGTGGGGTGCGGCGACCGCCGCCTACCAGATCGAAGGCTCCTCGATGGCCGACGGCGCCGGGGCCTCGATCTGGGATCGGTTCAGCCACACTCCGGGCAATATGAAGGACGGCGACACCGGCGACGTGGCTTGCGACCACTACAACCGCTGGCGCGAGGACATCGACCTGATGACCCGGCTGAACCTCCAGGCCTACCGATTCTCGGTCAGCTGGAGCCGGGTGATTCCCGAGGGCCGCGGGGCGATCAATGACAAGGGCCTCGCCTTCTACGACCGCCTCGTCGACGGCCTGCTCGAGGCCGGCATCGAACCGCTCTGCACCCTCCACCACTGGGACCTGCCGGCCGCGCTCG
>JAEYUE010000208.1 GCA_023433655.1 Pseudomonadota bacterium
GCAGCTCGGTCTTGCCGGCGCGATCCATGTCCAGCAGCACCGTCTCCTTGTCCTCGTCCAGCACCTGGGTGCCGACCGGGACCTTGAGGATGACGTCCTCGCCCTTGGCGCCGTGCATCTGCCGGCCTTGGCCGTGGTGGCCGGTCTGGGCCTTGAAATGCTGCTGGTAGCGGTAGTCGATCAGGGTGTTCAGGCCCTCGACGGCCGTGATCCAGACATCGCCGCCCTTGCCACCGTCGCCGCCGTCCGGCCCGCCGTGCGGAATGAATTTCTCGCGCCGGAACGAGACGGAGCCCCCGCCGCCGTTGCCGGAGCGGATGTAGATCTTGGCCTGGTCGAGAAACTTCATCGCGGGCTTATGTAGGAAAAGCGCGGCGAATTACAGACTGGGGTCAGGCTGCAGGCAGCAGGCGGCAGGCAACAGGCAGTCGGCTTCAGGAAGCGATGGCCGGCCGACCTCGTGCCGGCCGACCCTGCTGCCTGTTGTCTGCTGCCTGCTGCCTCAAGTTCAGCCCTTCGCCCACACCCCGAACGGATCGCTCCAGCCCAGGCCCATGGCCTCGGCCACGGCCGGATAGGTGATCTCGCCCTTGAGGACGTTGAGGCCGCGGGCCAGGTGCGGGTTCTCCTTCAGCGCCTCGAGCCCCTTGTTGGCCAGCGCCAGGCCGAACGGCAGGGTGGCGTTGTTGAGGGCTTCCGAGGAGGTGCGCGGGGCGGCGCCGGGCATGTTGGCGACGCAGTAGTGGACGACGCCGTCGATGACGTAGGTCGGGTCGGCGTGGGTGGGCGGCTTCGAGGTCTCGAAGCAGCCGCCCTGGTCGATGGCCACGTCGACCAGAACCGAGCCGGGCTTCATCTGCTTCAGGTGCTCGCGCTTGATCAGCTTGGGGGCCTCGGCGCCCGGCACCAGCACCGCCCCGATGATGACGTCGGCCTTCAGCATCTCCTCCTCGACCGCGCCGATCGACGAGTAGCGGGTGACGACGCGGCCGTTGGTGATCTCGTCGATATAGGCCATGCGCGGGATCGAGCGTTCCAGCACCACGACCTCGGCGCCCAGGCCCATGGCCATGCGGGCCGCGTTCAGGCCGACGACGCCGCCGCCCAGAACCAGCACGCGGGCCGGGGCCACGCCCGGCACGCCGCAGAACAGCAGGCCCATGCCGCCGTTGTGCTTGAGCAGGGTCTCTGCGGCCGAGAAGACGGCGATGCGGCCGGCGACTTCCGACATCGGAGCCAGAAGCGGCAGGCCGCCCTTGGCGTCGGTGACGGTCTCATAGGCGATGGCGGCGCATTTCGAGGCGATCAGGCCCTTCGTCTGCTCAGGATCGGGCGCGAGGTGCAGATAGGTGAACAGGATCTGGTCCTCGCGGAGCATCTCCCACTCGACCTTCTGCGGCTCCTTGACCTTCACGATCATGTCGTTGTTGGCGAAGATCTCGGCGGCGGTGGGGATGATCTTCGCGCCGACCTTCACGTAGTCCTCGTCGGTGAAGCCGGCGCCCAGGCCGGCGCCCGCCTCGATCGAGACCTGGTGGCCGTGGGCCACGTACTCGCGCGCCGCGGTCGGCGTCAGGCCGATGCGGTGCTCGTTCTTCTTGATCTCCTTGGGGACGCCGACGCGCATGGGAGGTTCCTCGTCTGATGGGATGGCGGACGGCTCTTCGGCCGGCTCGCTTCGGGCGGCAATCTAGTCCCGGTGCGGCCGCAGGTTCCTGTTCTTTTCCGCGTGTGATCGGCGTACAGTCGCAGAATCTGCGAAAGACCGTGCTGATGAAGACGATTTCCGCCGTCGCCCTCGACGACACCGATCGCCGGATGATCCGCGCCCTTCAGGCCGACGGCCGGATGACCAACGCCGATCTGGCCAAGGCGGTGAACCTGTCGGAGAGCGCCTGCCTGCGCCGACTGCGGGCGCTGGAGGCGTCCGAGGTGATCAGCCGCTATACGGCGATCATCAACGAACGAGCGGTCGGCCTGCCGATCAGCGTCTTCGTGACCGTCACCCTGGCCTCCCAGGCCGAGGCGGCCCTGACCGCCTTCGAGACAGCCATCGCCGCGGTCCCGGAGGTGGTCGAATGCTATCTGATGACCGGCGGCTCGGACTATCTGCTGCGGCTGGTGGTGCGCGACGTCGACGACCTCGAACGGGTGCACTCGCGCGAGCTGACCCGCATCCCGGGCGTCAGCCGGGTGTCGTCCAGCGTGGCCATGCGCACGGTGGTCAAGCGCGGCGCGCTGCCGGTTTGAGGTGGACGCACCGGAAGGAAGGGCCCAATTCTCGCCGGTGCGCCATTCTCCCTTCCAGACCCTGAGTGCGGGGGGCCGCCTGGAGCGGCACAAGCATGCCCGCGCCTATGCCGCGCTGGTGCTGTCGGGCGGCTACGTCGAGGCGGGCGACCGGGGACGGTTCCATGCGCGGACGGGTCAGGTGCTCATCCATGGCGCCTGGGAATCGCACATGGACGCCATTTCGGTCGCAGGAGCGCGGGTTCTGAATCTGCCGCTGGCTGATCCGTGCGCATTCGGCCTGGGCGAGGTCGGCGATCCGGATGCGGTTGCGAGGGCGGCCGAGCGCGATCCGGCCGAGGCCGCGCGTGTGCTGGCCGGCGAGATGCGCCCTCTGGATGCTGCGTTCGACGACTGGCCGGATCGGCTGGCTGCGGCCCTGAGGCGCGACGCCGGGTTAGGCCTGGAGGCATGGGCCCGGGCGAACGGCCTGACTCCCGAGACGGTCAGCCGGGGCTTTCGCCAGGCCTTCGGCGTCCCGCCGCGCCGCTACCGCGCCGAGCAGAGAGCCGTGCAGGCGGTCCGTGCGCTGACCGCGCGGGGCGACCCGCCCGCCGCCCTGGCCGCTGAGCTGGGCTTCGCCGACCAGGCCCACATGAGCCGGGCCGTCGCGGCCCTCACCGGGTTGGCTCCCGGGCGACTACGCGTCAAGTCGGTTCAATCCGGACCGCCGTCGGCCCGCTAGAGCGGGGCATGCACCGACGCACCCTGCTTTCCGCCGCTCTCGCCGCCCCCCTGGCCGTCGCGCCGTCTCCGCCGCCGTTCGCCCGCGCGGCCCACGCCCGAACGACCGTCCAGCCCGGAAGCCGGACCGACTGGCGCGTCGATCTCTCCGAAGGGCAGGACGCCATCGCCTTCTGGGGGCCGCTGTCGGGGCGCGAGCTGTACACGCGGTTCTACGCCGAGGACGTGGCGCTGTTCGCCCCACGCCTCCCGGCCGGGGTGCGGGCGACCGTGCCGGCCCTTTGGCGGGCCGCCGAGGCTGAGGGAGTCGGCCTGTTGTCTCCTAACCTGGCGCTGCTGATGTCGCACGCGGGTAGCGACCGGACGCTGGACGACGTTATCGCCGCTCTCGCCGACCCGGAGGTCAGCATGGGCGCGGCCTTCCGGGCCGGGACCTACTGGAACGAGGGGGACTGGAACTGGTTCGTCGGCAAGGCGCCGGAGATCCGGGCGGTGTTCACAGCCATGCGCGACGCGGGCTTCGCCGATTTCCGCCGCGAGCGCGGAGGCGCGGCGCTGGAGGCCGGGCTGCAGCGACTGCGGGCCAGCCTGCCGGCGTTCGATGTCATCCCGGTCGAGGAGAAGCTGACGGGACGAACGTTTGATCCGGCAATTCATATAACGGTGCTGCACTATTCCAAGCCGCACGGGATCAAGGTTCGCGGCCAACGCTTCCTGCAGTCCCATGAATACAATGTGGCCAACACGGTGCGGATCGCGGCGCACGAGCTGCTGCATCCCCCCGTGCCGATGGACGGACCTGCGGCGACCGCGGCGATGGAGGTGCTGGCGCGCGATCCGCTGATCCCCCGCATCATCAGCGAGCACGATCCGCGCTGGGGCTACACCACCCTCGAAGGCATGCTGAACGAGGACCTGTGCCAGGCGCTGGACCAGATGGTCAGCGAGGCCCTGGGGGTGGCGCGCAATCCGGCGGATCGCTGGCGTCTGTCCGACGACGGCATGCATGTGCTCGCGGCCGGGCTGTACGGCCTTTTGCGGCAGGACCGGTGGTCGCGCGAGGGCGGCTCGATCGAGGCCTGGCTGATGGCGGCGGCGCAGGGCGGGCGGCTGGCCCCGGACGTGCTCCACCCGGCGGCGGCGCATGTGCTGGAGCGGCCGGTCGACCGGCTGTGGCCGCTGACCGCGGACAGCTAGCGCAACGCCAGCGTGACCGCCTTGATGTCCGTGTACTCGTCGATGCCGTGCACCGAGCCTTCGCGGCCGTAGCCGGACTGCTTGACGCCGCCGAAGGGAGCGACCGCGGTGGAGATGATGCCGGTGTTGACGCCGCACATGCCGGCCTCGATGCGGCGGCCGATGCGCATCGCCCGGTCGAGGTCGCGGGTGAACAGGTAGGAGGCGAGGCCGAAGTCGCTGTCGTTGGCCATGGCCAGCACCTCGTCTTCCGTGTCGAAGGGGAAGACGGGGATCAGCGGGCCGAAGGTTTCCTCGCGCCGGAACAGGCCGTCGTCGCCGCCCAGCGTCACGGTCGGCTGGAAGAAGCGGCCGCCGAGCGCGTGCGGTTCGCCGCCGGTCAGCACCCGTCCGCCGGCGGCCTTGGTCAGGGCGAGGTGGTCCTGAACCTTGCGGATCGCCTTGTCCTCGATCAGCGGGCCCACCTTGACTCCCGGCTCGAAGGCGCCGCCGACCGGGATCTGCGCCACGGCATCGGCCAGCTTGCGGGCGTAGTCGTCGGCTACGGATCGCTCGACATAGACCCGGTTCGGACAGACGCAGGTCTGGCCCGAGTTGCGGAACTTGCCCTTGATGGTCTCGGCCACCGCCAGGTCGAGGTCGGCGTCGGCGAAGACGATCAGCGGCGCGGCGCCGCCCAGCTCCATCGACACCCGCTTGAGGGTCGGGGCGCACTGCCCGGCCAGCAGGCGGCCGACCGGGGTGGAGCCGGTGAAGCTGAGCTTGCGGATCAGCGGCGAGGCGGTGAGCACGCCGCCGATCGTGGCCGCGTCGCCGGTCACCACGCTGAGCGCGCCCTTGGGCAGGCCCGCCGTATAGGCCAGCTCGGCCAGGGCGAGGGCGGTGAAGGGCGTCTGGCTGGCCGGCTTGACCACGGCCGTGCAGCCAGCCGCGAAGGCGGGGCCCAGCTTGCGGGTCAGCATGGCGGCCGGGAAGTTCCACGGGGTGATGAAGGCGCACGGCCCCACCGCCTCGCGGAAGGTCAGGATGACGTGGCCCAGCGGCGTGTCCTGGGTCTCGCCGACCAGCCGTTCCGCCTCGCCGGCGAACCATTTGATGAAGCTGTTGGCGTAGGCGACCTCGCCCTTCGCCTCCTCGAACGGCTTGCCGTTCTCCAGCGCCATGAGGGCGCCCAGCCCCTCGGCGTTGTCGTCGATCAGCCTGGCCCACTCCCGAAGGATGCGGGCGCGCTCGTGCGGATCGGAGCGCGACCAGGCGGGGAAGGCCTCGTGCGCGGCGCGGATCGCTCGCTCCGTTTCGGCGGCCCCGAGGTCGGGGACATGGCCGATGATCTCGCCGGTCGCGGGATCGTCGACAGCGATGCGGGCCTCGGCGGTGACGGGTTCGCCGGCGATGAAGGCGTGCTCGCGCAACAGGGAGAGGCCGGTCTGGCGGGCCTTGGCGTCGGTCATGATGGTCGTCCGGCTGGGAAAGGCGGAGGGAGAACGCCTCAGGTCTCGATGGTGTTCAGGTCGCGGCCGCGGGTCTCGGGCAGCCACAGCAGGCTGACGATCACCGCGACGAGGGTGAAGGCGACCGAATACCACAGGCCGAAATAGATGTTCCCCGACCAGGCCACGAGGGCGAAGCTGGCGGCGGGCAGCAGGCCGCCGACCCAGCCGGTGCCGATGTTGTAGGGCAGGCTCATCGCCGTATAGCGCACCCGCGTCGGGAACAGCTCGACCAGGGCCGCCGCCTGCGGACCATAGAGGGCGGTGGCGGCGACGATGAAGACCATCAGGATGACGAACATCAGGCCGAGGTTCATGCGCGTCGGATCGGCCGTCTGCGGATAGCCGGCCGCGGACAGGGCGGCCTCGACGCGGGCCTCGGCGTCGGCGCGGGCGGCCTTCAGCGCTGCGGGCGACAGGCCGCGGCCCTCGACCGAGACGACCTCGGCCCCGCCGACCCGCACGACGGCGACGCTTCCAGCGGGGGCGGCGAGGTTGGCGTAGGAGACGCCGGCATTGGACAGCACGTTCTTGGCGATGTCGCAGGAACTGGCGAAGGCGGCCCGGCCGACGGGGTCGAACTGCAGGGCGCAGCCGGCGGGGTCGGCGACGACGGTGACCGGGGCGGCGGCCTGGGCCTCGGCGAGGGCGGGATTGGCCGCCCGGGTCAGGGCGTGGAAGCCGGGGAAGAAGGCGACCAGGGCCAAGGTCATGCCGAACAGCATCACCGGCTTGCGCCCGACCCGGTCCGACAGCCAGCCGAAGAAGACATACAGCCCCGCCGAGGCCACCGTCAGCCACAGCATCAGCATGTCGACCGTGGCCGTCTCGACCTTGAGAATCCGCTCCATGAAGAACCGGCTGTAGAAATAGCCGCAGTACCAGACCGCGCCCTGGGCGATCATGACGCCGAACAGGGCGAGCAGCACGAAGCGCCCGTTGCGCCAGGTCAGGAAGGACTCGCGGAACGGCGCGCGGCGGACGTCGCTTTCCGCCTCCATGCGGCGGAAGGCGGGACTCTCGTTCAGTCGCAGGCGGATCCACAGCGAGATGGCCAGCAGAAGGGCCGAAAGCAGGAAGGGGATGCGCCAGCCCCATTCGTCGAAGGCCTCGACGCCGACGATCTGGCGCGTGACGAGGATGACGCCGAGGGCGCCGATCAGGCCGACGGCGGCGGTCGTCTGGATCCAGCCGGTCAGGAAGCCGCGACGGCGGATGGGCGCATGCTCGGCCACGTAGATGGCGGCGCCGCCGTATTCGCCCCCGAGGGCGAAGCCCTGCAGCACCCGCATCAGGATCAGCAGGACGGGCGCGGCCACGCCGATCTCGCCATGGTCGGGCAGCAGCCCGATGGCCACGGTCGCAGCGCCCATGAGGGTGATGGTGACGAGAAAGGTGGTCTTGCGTCCGGTGCGGTCGCCGAACCAGCCGAACACCAAGGCGCCCAGCGGCCGCACCACGAAGCCGACCCCGAAGGTCAGCAGGGCGAGGATGTAGGCGGTCGACTCGCTGACGTCGGCGTAGAAATGCCGGGCGATCACGCCGGCGAGGGCGCCGAAGATGAAGAAGTCATACCACTCGAAAGCCGTGCCAGCGGCCGAGGCCGCCACCACGGTAGTCAGGCCCGGACCCTCGCGGGCGACGCCGCCTTCGTCGCTGCTCATTCGTCTTGCCCCCGTCGTTCATCGAACGACGGCCGATGCTAGCGCGGCCGCGGCCGCGTGCAAGCGGACCGAGGACAAGCAAAGGCCCGCCGGCGGGGGATCCGGCGGGCCTTCTCAACCGGGCCGCGTGTCGGGGGAGAGCCGCGGCCGGGAACTCCGGGTCAGTTCTTGGCGTCTTCCGCGGCGTCGGTGACGGCGTCGCCGGCGGCCGAGGCGTCGCGGCCGACGCCCGAAATGGTGTTGCACGCGGCGGTGGTCAGGGCGGCGGCGGCCGCGAACAGGATGAAGATCTTCCGCATTTTCGGTCTCCTGGGCGCCGGGGGAGCGGCGGTCGTTTCAGGAACGTCGGGAGGTGGAAGCGGTTCCCAGGTCGGCGGGGTCGGTCGGCGTCACCGCCTCGGGGGTGGCGAAGGTCATGCGGGCGATGGTCCCGCCGCCGGCGGCCGGGACGATCTCGACCTCGCCCCGCAGCTGCTTGGCGAAGGCGCCCATGAGGGTGCGACCGACGCCGGCGCGGAACGTCTCGGTGACGCCTGGCCCGTCATCCTCGACCTCCAGCACGCTGCTCTCGCCCTTGACCTTGAAGCGGACCTTGAGCGCCCCGCCGCGGCCCGCGAAGGCGTGTTTCTGGGCGTTGGTCACCGCCTCGACCAGCCAGAGGGCCAGCGGGGCCAGCTTGTCCGGGTCGACGACGAGGGAATCGGCCTCGACCGACGAGGTCACCACCGGGCCGCGCCCCGCCTCGCTGGCCACCAGCTGCCCGACCAGTTCGGTCAGGAAGATGCGCGCGTCCGCGTAGCGCAGGTCGGCGCTCTGGTAGAGGGTCCGATAGATCAGGGCCAGGGCCGCGATGCGCTGGCGGGTGTCGCCGACCGCGGCCTTGGCCTGGGGGTCCGAGAGCGCGCGCTGCTGCATGGACAGCAGGGACGAGATGATCTGCAGGTTGTTCTTCACCCGGTGATGGATCTCGCGCATCAGCGCGTCCTTCTCGGCCAGGGAGGCGTTGAGGTCGGCGTCGCGGGTGGTGATGGTGTCGGCCAGGTCGTCGAGGGTGCGGGCCAGAACGCGGATCTCGGCCGGGGCGTTCATGGCCTGGACCGGACGGACCGAGAAGCGCCCGCGGGCGTAGATGGCCGCGACCCGCTCCAGATAGATCAGCCAGCGCACCACGATCCGCTCGGACACCCACATCACCGAGAGAAAGGCGATCAGCCAGGCCAGCAAGGGCACCAGCAGAGCGCCGACCGGATTCAGCCGCGCCCAGGACAGCAGTCCCGGCGCGGGGGCCGACAGCAGGGCGTAGACGTCGCGACCGGCGAGGGCGGCGCCGGCGTAGACGCGACGGCGGCCCTCGGCGTCGTCGGCCTCGAAGATGGCCGAGGCGTCGCGCCGCGCGCGCTCGACCCAGCCGCTGACGCCGCCGCCGCGGGCCAGGGCGAAGGCGGCGGGATCGGTGGCGGTGAGGATCGTTCCCTCGCCATCGGTCAGGGCGGCCTGGGAGCCCTCGGGCAGGGCGCGGTCGGCGATGTCAGGCTGGAGCGCCGAGAGGGGAATCACCGCGACCATGACGCCGTCGAAGGCGCCGAGTGGGCGTTCCAGCCGGATGGCCACGATCAGGCCGGGCATCTCGCCCGCCCGCACGGGGGCGCGGGCCAGGACGGTGTCCTCGCCATTGCGCAGCCTCTGGAACCACGGCGAGCGCCGGGCCTCGGTCAGCCAGACCGGCGCCGCGGCGCCCAGCGAACGCGAGGCGCAGACGGTCTCGCCGGTCGGCGACAGCCGGGCCAGGCCCTCAAGGCCCTCGAGCCGCTGGACCAGCGCCGTGAGACGCGGTTCGCAGTACAGCTCGAGCGCCTCGGGCCGCAGGGCCTGCAGCAGCACGGTGGTGCTGTCGAGCCGACCCTTGACGCTGGCGGCGGTGCGTTCGGCGGCCAGTTGCAGGTCGTCGCGACGCTGCTGATCCTGGACGCGGAACTGGGCGTCGGCCTGGAAGGCGCCGAGGACGAGGATCGGCAGCAGGGCGACCGCCAGCGCCGCTCCGAGACGGAAGCGGATGCCATGGAACGGCGGCGGCGCCAGCCCCCGACCGAGCGCTCGCCCCAGCCGGACCACCTCAGCCCCGGACGCTGCTCAGGCGATCGGCGTCGGCAAGGATGGAACGCATGGCGTCGCCGGCGGCGCGGCCGTCGCGGGCGTAGCCGCCGCGTTCGAGCGTCGCCTGCAGCGCCTTGCGGGCGCGCGACACACGGCTCTTCACGGTGCCGACGGCGCACTGGCAGATCTCGGCCGCCTCCTCATAGGCGAAGCCGCCGGCGCCGACCAGGATCAGCGCCTCGCGCTGTTCCTCGGGCAGGGTCGCCAGAGCCAGACGAAGTTCGTCCAAAGCGACCGGCGATTCCGGATCGTCGACGGCCACCAGGGTGCGTTCGGCCGCTTCCTGGTCCAGCTGCGACTGCCGCCACGAGCGGCGCTTTTCCGAATAGAACTGGTTGCGCAGGATCATGAAGGTCCAGGCCTTCATGTTGGTGCCCATCTGATAGCTCGCCCGGGCGTCCCAGGCCTTCATCATGGCGTCCTGCGCCAGGTCGTCGGCCGCCGTCGGGTCGCCGGTCAGCGTGCGCGCGAAGGCCCGCAGGTGGGGGATGAGCGCAACCAGCTCCCTCTTGAAGGCGGCGTCATCGGCGGAGGGCGGCTTGGGCGGCGAACTGGACACGCCGCTCATGCGCCGCTCCCGCCCGAGCGTTTGTCGGCCCGGCGGAGGATGTCGAGGAACTCGTCGGGAACCGGCTCGTTCACGACCTCGTCGAACATGTGCCGAAGCTTGACCCCGATCGCCTGCTGACGGAGGCGTGCTTCCTCGAGGGCGGATCCGCCCTGGGGCGGCGCCTTGCGGGAAGGTTTGGTATTGTCTGTCATCGAAAGAACGGCCGCCACCCTGACGCTGTTGCTGCGATAGCCGGAAACGCCGCCCTTTGGCGAGGGTTCCTGGGTTACAGTGGTTTAATGCTCAAGCTTTGTCGCCAGCGCTGGAACCGTGGCCGATTTGATACGTTGACCCGGCCTGCACAGGTTCCAATCTGATCGGGACCGCCTTCTTTGTCGGGGAATATTTCATGAGCCTGCTGGCCCGTCTCGCGCCGCATCTGCCCTACGTGCGCCGGTACGCCCGCGCCTTGACCGGCGACCAGACCACCGGCGACAACTATGTGCGCGTCGCGCTGGAGGCGCTGGCCGCGGGCGAACGTCAGCTGCCTGCGGACATGACGCCGCGGGTCGCCCTGTATCACGTGTTTCACGCCATCTGGGCCTCGACCGGGGCGCAGCTCGAGGACAAGAGCGGCATCGAGGGCCGCGACGACGCCTCGCGCCGTCTGATGCAGATCGCCCCGCGGTCGCGCCAGGCCTTTCTGCTGACTGCGCTGGAGGGCTTCACGCCGTCCGAGGCGGCGCAGATCCTCGACGCCGACGCCATGGACGTGGAGCGGCTGATCGCCGAGGCCCAGTCGGACATCGACGCCGAGCTGGCCACCGATGTGCTGATCATCGAGGACGAGGCCATCATCTCGGCCGACATCGAGAGCCTGGTGAAGGAGCTGGGCCATCGCGTCACCGGCACCGCCACCACCCACGACGAGGCCGTCGACGCCGTCGCCCGCCACCGCCCCGGACTGGTGCTGGCCGACATCCAGCTGGCCGACGGCTCGTCGGGCATCGACGCGGTCAAGGACATCCTCAAGCGGATCGACGTGCCGGTGATCTTCATCACCGCCTTCCCCGAGCGGCTGCTGACCGGCGAACGCCCCGAGCCGACCTTCCTGATCACCAAGCCGTTCCAGCCGGAGACGGTGAAGGCGGCGATCAGCCAGGCCCTGTTCTTCCATCCGTCGCGCCAGCGCGAAGCGGCCTGACGCGCCGACCTGGCCATACGTGAAAAGGCCCCGGTTCGTGGACCGGGGCCTTTTCTTATGCCGTGTCTCCTACCGGGCCGACGAAGGCTCGGCGGAGACGGTCGGGGCGTTCCGGTTGGGGGCCTCGCCGGTGGGGGGGCTGGTGGGCTCGCCGGTCGGCGTGGTCGGAGCGTCGGCGGCGGGAATCTCGACCGGATCGGTCTGGAAGGCGGCGGAGTCCACGGCCTGGCCGCCGTCGTTGGCGTTGGTGGCGGCGAAACCGCCCTGGCTGACGAACCACATGCCGAGCAGGAGGATGGCGACCGCGGCCAGCGAGACCAGCAGGAGGGTCAGGATGCGAACCCCGCCGCGGCCGCCTCGCACATACTGGGCCTCGACCGGGCGGCCCTCTTGGACCGCGTCGGCGGCCTTGTCGTGCGGTGATTCATGGGTCATGGCGGTCCTCCCGGCGGCAAGTTGCGCGATGCAGGGTCAACGCCCGCGCCAGCGGAGCCGTTCCGGGCCTCGCCTGACACACGAAAAAAGTTCGCCGCAGACGGAACCCGCCGCCGGGCGTCCCGTTATCGGTCTGCGGAGGCGGCGACGCCCCCCCGACTTGAGACTGGCGAAAGCCGGTCTGTCGCCTCCGCGCCTCATTCTCGATGATGCCACTTCGGCGGGTCCCTTGCGGCCCGCCTTTTTCTTTCCCGTGCGCTGGACAGGCGGTGCGGTCCGGGCATGATGCCCGTCCACAAAGAAAACTTGCGGAGATCTCCATGGCTCGCGTCAATCGGCAGTGGGTGCTGCGACAGCGCCCCCGGGGTCTGGTTCAGCCGGGCGATCTCGAACTGGTCGAGTCGCCGGTCCCCGCCCTGAACGAATCCGAAGTGCTGGTCCGCACCGTCTATCTGTCGTTGGATCCGACCAACCGCACCTGGATGAACGACACCGAGGGCTATCTGCCGCCGGTGCCGCTGGGCGGGGTGATGCGCGGCCTGACCCTGGGCGTGGTCGAGGAAACCCGCTCCAGCCGCTTCCGCGTCGGCGACGTGGTCACGCCGCTGTCGGGCGGCTGGGCCGACTATGCGGTGGTGCGCGAGATGGAGCTGCGCCCGGTGCACCGCGCCCCGGGGCTGCCGCTGACCGCCAACCTCTCGGTGCTGGGGATGACGGGCATGACCGCCTATTTCGGGGTCACGGACGTGCTCAGGCCCCAGGCCGGTGAGACCTTGGTGATCTCGGCTGCGGCGGGAGCCGTGGGCTCGATCGCCGGACAGGTGGCGAGGGCGCGCGGCGCACGGGTCATCGGCATCGCCGGCGGGCCCGAGAAGTGCCGCTGGCTGACCGAGGATCTCGGCTTCGACGCAGCCATCGACTACAAGAACGAGGACGTCGGCGAGGCGTTGGACCGGCTGGCCCCCGACGGGGTCGAAATGAATTTCGAGAACGTCGGCGGCGACATCATGATCGCCGTATTCAATCGCCTGAAGACCCACGGCCGCATGGCCCTGTGCGGCCTGATCTCGGCCTACAACGCCACCAAGGCGCCGCCCTCGCCGAACTTCGGCCGGATCATCACCCACCGCCTGAACATCCAGGGTTTCCTCGTGCTCGACTATGCGCACCGGGCCCGCGAGATGGTCGCCGAGATGGGCCCGTGGCTGAACGACGGCACGGTCAAGTGGAAGGTCCATGTCGACGACGGGCTGGAGGGGGCGCTCGACTCCCTGAACCGCTTGTTCACCGGCGATCACGACGGCAAGCTGCTGGTGCGGGTGTCTGAGGAGCCCGCCGGCTGAGGACCCGTCGATGAGCGAACCGCTGCACGTCCATTTCGAGGATCTGGCCGTGGGCGAGGTCGTGCCGCTGGGCGCCTGCATGATCGATCCGGCCGCCATGGACGTCTTCGTCGAACGCTTCTCGCCGGGCTGGGACGTCTCGTACGGCGCGCCCGACGCCATGGTCTACGCCCTGTGGAGCCGGCTGTTCTCGGAGAAGGTCTCCGGCTGGGCCCAGTCCAAGGTGCTGGCCGTCGACGGCCTTCGCTACATGCGCAACCCGCCGGCCGGCGAGCTGATGCGCGGGCGGATGACGGTGATGGGCAAGGATCCGGTCGGCGACGGCAAGGGCATCGTCATCGCCCAGCACGACCTGCTGGACGAGGCAGGGCGGCTGATCTTCTCCTGCCTGACGCGGGCGTTGCTGGCGCGCAGGTAGCGGGGGCGCAAGAGAAAGGGCGGCCCGCCGAAACGAGCCGCCCTGATGCCTCCAGCCCTTGGCTTCAGATCAGGCGTTGCCCGCCGGCGTCTGGGCGGCGGCGGCCTTCTGGAAGGCGATGGCGATCAGACGATCCCAGCCGGCCAGCGACACCAGATGGGCGTAGATCTGACCCAGGGCGCCGTTGTCGCGCAGTTCGACCAGCTTGTCGGCCGGCAGGGCCTTCAGCTTGTCTTCCGAGACGGCGTAGTATTCGGCGATCTTCTGCGGCGCGGCCGCGCTGCCGTCGGCGTTGCGCGGGGTGAAGGTGGCTTCGCGGATCTCGAGCAGCTGGAGTTCGTTCAGCAGCTTGACGAAGGCCTCGGTGCGCAGACGCTCCTGCTCGAAATTGTTGCAGAACTCCATGGCCTGCTCGACGTAGGGCGAGGGCTTGCCGTCGACGAACAGCGGCTGGGTGCCGCCTTCCTTGACGAAGGGCGCCGCGCGGTCGACGCACAGGATCAGGCGCTTCTGGGTCTCGTCATTGGCGAAGACGAACGGATAGCGGCGGACGAAGGCCGGGATGTAGGCCTCGGGGCGGAAGGCGCCGTTGGCCTCGACGAACAGGTTCTCGCCCTGGCGCAGGCCCATCACCGCGACCGGCTGGCGGGTGTCGCCGACGAAGATCACCGGATAGCTGAGCGCCGACGGCGCGAACTCGGTGACGGTCAGCGGGACGAGGTGCGAGCTCGCCGCAAAGGCGTAGGGCTGATCGCTCGGCTCGACGCCGAGGTTGGCGTGCGCCTCGACCGAGAGGGGCTCCGGCTTGCCGTAGAACAGGACGTTGCCGGAAAGCGGATTGTCGTTGGCGGTGGTGTCGGTCATGGACGCGAAACGAGCTCTGGATGGAAAAAGGGAAGCGCGCTTCTAGCCCAGACGGGTCCGGGCGGCAAACGCGGTTCCCCTGAACGGGGCGCCGGCTCAGAAGCGCCAGGTCACCCCGGCCCGCAGGCTGCGCCCGGGCAGGGGAGCGATGTCCTTCTGGAAGCTGGCGTGCTCGCGCGCCTCGGCGTCGGTCAGGTTCGAGACCTCGGCGAAGACGGTGACGTTGCGCTCGGCGAACGGCCGCATGGCCCCCTTGAGGTTGACGAGGGTATAGCTGTCGGTCGGGCGCTCGAAGGCGGCGGTGCGGTCCTGCTCGCCGACGTGGCGCACTTCCAGTCCGACGTCGAACAGGCGCGACGCCCACTCGACGCCCCCCGTCGCCGACCACGGCGGGATGCGCGCAGCCGGTCCGAGGTCGGTGGAGGCCCGCACATGGTCGGCGGCGCCGGTCAGGGTCAGGCTGCGCTGGCCGCTCTCCCAAACCCTGTACTCGGCCTCGGCCTCGAAGCCCCGGAAGGTCGCCCCGGTCTGGACGTACTCGAAGACCGGCAGGCCGGAGTCGACGTCCTCCAGCCCGGTCGGGCGCAGGTCGATAAAGCCGTCGTAGTCGGCGTGGTAGGCGTGGAGATCGAATTCGAACGGGCCCGAGGCGAAGTGCAGCGTGCCCTCGATCGAGGTCGCGACCTCGGACTCCAGGTCGATGTCGCCGATCTCGAAGGCGCCGGTGGCGACGTGGGGCCCTTCGGCGAACAGCTCGACCTCGCTCGGCGCGCGCGCATTGCGGGCGACGCTGAGGCCGAGGAACCACGGGGCGGCCGGCCGGAAGAACAGGCCTGCCGAGGCCGACACGTTGGAGAAGTCCCGCTCGCCGGCGGCGCTCTCCAGCGAACGCCTGTCGAAGCGCAGGCCGCCCTCGAAGCCGAGGCCGCCGCGGTCGAAGCGCTGCACCGTATAGAGGCCCTGTTCGGCGATGTCGGTGCGCGGCACATAGGCCTCGTCGCCGACCGCATCGAAGGTGCGCTCAAGCAGCTGGGCGCCGACCACCCCCTGCCAGCCGTCGCGTTCGCGCTGGATCAGCTCGAGCCGTCCCTCATGGCCGTCCGAGAAGAACTGCGTCCCCACCTCGTCGCCCTCGAACTCGGTGTGGGCGTAGTCCGCCCAGCCGGCCGACACCCGGGCGGCGCTGAACGGGCCTTCGTCGAAGGTCAGTTCGCCGCGAACGTCGTAGCGGGTCTGCTCCAGACCGATCGAGACGCCTTCCTCCTCCGCGTCGGGGTCGAGCGGGTCGGGCTCGTGCGCGTGGCCGGGGACCCCGTAGGTGGTGTCAACGTGCTTGACCGATGCGCCGACGTAGCCGCGCGAACCGATCCAGCTGGCGCCGGCGCCGTACTGGTCCAGCCGGACGAAGGTGTTCTCCACCGTCCGCTCGTCGCCCGGGTCTTCGCCTTCCTCGTCCAGCAGGGCCTGCGATTCCGGGAAGACCGGCACGTCGTAGTCGGAGGCGTCGCGGGTGAAGCCGTCGACGGTGAGCACCAGCGGGCCGGCGTTGGCCTTGAGCCGGGCCCCGAGGCTGGTCCCGTCGTCGACCGTCGAGGCCTGGGCCGACAGGTGGCCGTCGACGCCGTCCGGGCGTTCGGTGGGAATCCGGTCGTCGAGGATGTTGACCACGCCGCCGATGGCCGAGCCGCCGAACACCAGGGTCGAGGGGCCGCGCACGATCTCGATGCGCCGCGCCTCGCCGGGATCGACGGCCACCTGGTGGTCAGGCGAGACCGAGCTGGCGTCGATCATGCCGAGGCCATTGGTCAGCACCTGCACCCGCGGCCCGGCCAGGCCGCGGATCACCGGCCGGCTGGCGCCGGGGGCGAAGCTGGTGCTGCGCACCCCGGGCAGGCCGCTGACCAGATCGCCGAGGGTGGCGGCGGGGGCCACGGCCAGGTCTTCCTCGTCCATCACGTCGACGGCCAGCAGGCTGGCGCGGTCGGTGACCCCGAACGGCGCGCCGGTGACGATGACGTCCCCGACCACCACCTCGCGCGGCTGCGGCTGCGGCTGCGGCTGCGGCGGCGTCTGCGCCGCTGCGGCGCCGGCGAGGGCGCCCCAGCCGGCGGCGGCGAGGAGGAGGGTGCGGGAGGAGGTCGGTTGGGCTTTCATGCGATAAGTGTTATGAAATAACATCACACGCCGTCAAGCCCGGCCGTTGCGGCGTGCGGCCTGACCGATTAGCTGTGGCCCATGGGCGACGCCTGCCACCATCACCACGCCGACGGCCCGCCGGGGGCCGACGAGGTCGCCCGCGCGCTGGCGGCGACGGAGACGCGCCTGACCGCCTCGGGCGAACGCATGACGGCGGCGCGCAGCCGGGTGCTGGAGCTGCTCCTGACCGCCGGCGAGCCGGTCAAGGCCTATGACCTGATCGCCCGCTTCGGCGAGGACGGCCAGCCGGCCAAGCCGCCGACCGTCTACCGCGCCCTCGAGTTTCTCGAACGCCAGGGCCTCGTCCACCGCATCGCCTCGATCAGCGCCTATGTGGCCTGCACCTCGGGCGGGGCCGACCATGCCGCGGCCTTCCTGATCTGCGACTGCTGCGGGGCGACGGAAGAGGTGTCCTCGCCGGTGGCGGGCGCGCTCGGCCGGGCCGCGGAAACCGCCGGCTACGCCATCGAGCGGACCACGATCGAGGCGCACGGCCGCTGCCCGGCCTGCCGGGCCGGCTGAGCCGCGCGCGCTGGCGCGGGCGCAGGCGACCGCCTATCTGCAGACCATGGACGCGATCCGGCTCTCCCCGCCCCGTCGCCTGAGCCTGCCCGTGGATAACCGCTGGGGCGCGGGCGAGATGAGCGTGCTGGACTTCGGCCCGGCCGACCGCCCCGTCGACCTGGTCTTCGTCCACGCCAACGGCTTCAACGCCATGACCTACCGCCGCCTGCTGGCGCCCTTGTCGGGGACGCTGCGGATCTGGGCCCCGGACCTGCGCGGGCACGGGCGGACGACCCTGCCCGCCGATCCGGAGAACCGCCGCGGCTGGACCGATCACCGCGACGACCTCATCGCCCTGCTGGAGGCGCTGGACGGACCGCCGGTGGTCATGGCCGGCCATTCGATGGGCGGAACCTCGGCCCTGCTGGCCGCGGCCGAGCGGCGCGAGCGGGTGTCCGGCCTGGTGCTGCTCGATCCGGTGATCTGGCGGCGCTGGGTGGTGATGGCCTTCCATCTGCCGCTGCTGGACCGGATGGCCTCGCGCATCCCGCTGGTGAAGAGCGCGCGCCGTCGCCGCGCCGTGTTCGACAGCCGTGAACAGGCGTTCGCCGCCTACGCCGGGCGGGGCGCCTTCCGCGGCTGGCCCGAGGCGGTGCTGGCCGACTATCTCGCCGACGGCCTGATCGAGACCGGCGAGGGTTTCGCCCTGGCCTGTCCGCCGGAGTGGGAGGCCTCCAACTACGCCGCCCAGAGCCACGACCCGTGGCGGGCGCTGAAGCGGCTGGACCGGCCGGTGCGCATCCTCAAGGCCGAGGCGGGTTCGACCTGCAGCGTGCCGGAGCGCCTGCGCGGCCTGCCGCAGGTCACGGTGGAGACGGTCGAGGGCGGCACGCACTTCTTCCCGATGCTGAAGGCCGAGGCCGCCCGCGACGCCCTGTTCGACGCGGCGGTGTGACCCGCCGCGGGGCACTGGCGCCAAGCCGGGCATGGGTCTAAACCGCCGCCAACCACAACAAGCCAGTCGAGGAACCGCTTCAGCATGCGCGAGATCAACCATTTCATCGGCGGCGCCTCGTTCACCGGCGCCTCGGGCCGTTTCTCGGACGTGTTCA
>JAEYUE010000322.1 GCA_023433655.1 Pseudomonadota bacterium
GACCTGAGGAACCTCGGTCAGCATCGATAGGTGAACACCAAGGGGCGGTGATAGAGGCAGGGACCTTCGCCATGCACCGCCGCCAGCTGATCCCTCCCGGAGCGGGCGCAGTTGCGGCGCCGTCGCTCAGGGAACCAGGCCCGTCAGGCGGCCGGCCCCGTCGGCCTGCGGGTCGTAGGGCCGCCGGATCGGGATGGCGCGGTTCTCCCGCTCCATCAGCCGGATGTGCAGCGCGAGGCTGTCGGCCATCTTGCGGATCTGGGCCTGATGATCGGCCCGGGCCTTGTCGTCCATCGGTCTCTCTCCGTCGCCCCCCTCAAGACAACCCGCGCCGTGCGTGAACCGTTCCGGGGGGCTTGGCCGGCCCCGGCAACCCCTCGTTAACCTTGCCGCCGCAAGGCTGACGCAAAGGCCGGTGACGGTGAGGTCAAGCGTCCGCGCGAGTCGGACGGACCGTCCCGCCTTCGGAGCCAACGCCATGCATCGCCGCCAGTTGATCCTTTCCGGTCTCGCCGCCACCGCCGGCGCCTCGGGCCTGTCGGCCTGCGCCACCAACCCGCCGGCCGACCCCAACTATCCGATCCGCTCGGACCAGACCGCGCCGGCCTATACGTCGGAAGAACTGATCGCGGCCGGCTCGCGCGAGCTGGGCATCGCCGCCGAGGCCATCGGCGCCGCCATCGAGCGCATCTTCGCCGACCAGGGCGACCGCCCGACCGCCTACATCGCCGGCGAGGAGGGCGCGGGCGCGGCCGGCGTCGGCCTGCGCTACGGCCGCGGGGCCCTGCACATGAAGGACCTGTCGGCCTCGCAGGAGGTGTTCTGGCAGGGCATCTCGATCGGCTGGGACGTCGGCGGCAACGCCAGCCGGGTCTTCACCCTGGTCTACGGCCTCTATCACCCGGACATGATCTACCGCCGCTACCCCGGCGTGGAGGGCTCGGCCTATCTGATCGGCGGGCTGGGGGTGAACTACCAGGCGGCCGACGGCATCGTCCTGGCCCCGATCCGCACCGGCGTCGGCCTGCGCCTCGGCGCCAACGTCGGCACCATGGCCTACAGCCGCCAGCGCAACCTGCTGCCGTTCTGATCACCAGTGTCGAGGATGTGCCCTTTGTAGCCGTTCTGCACGGCCGGAAGGGTATGGATTCTATTCTCCGAAAGTGCGGCTCGCCCCGTCGGCCAGCGTCGCCTCCAGCCCCTCGCGCCACGTCGGATAGCGCGGCCGCCAGCCCAGCTCGGCCTTGGCGCGGGCGTTCGAGAGCCGTTTGGAGTCACGGTAGAAGCGGCGCATGCCCTCGGACACGGAGGGGTCGTCCAGCTCGACCTCGGGCGGGCGGGGCAGGCCCAGCCGGGCGGCGGCCCACTCCATGACCGCATCGGCCGGGGCCGGTTCGTCGTCGCACAGGGTGTAGGTCCGGCCGGGATGGGGCCGGGCCATGGAGGCGAACAGGCCCGAGACGGCGTCGTCGACGTGGATGCGGTTGAACACCTGCCCCGGCTTGCGGACGATCCGCGCCTCGCCCGCCCGCAGCCGTTCGAACGGCGAGCGGCCCGGGCCGTAGAGGGCCGGCAGGCGGAAGATCTGCACGGTCAGCCCCATGCCGCGCCCGGCGTCGAGCCAGTCGCGCTCGGCCCGCACCCGGCGGGCGCCTTCCAGCGACGCGGCGTTCAGGGGGTCGTCCTCGAACGCCCAGCCGCCGGCCCGGTCGCCGTAGACCGCCGTCGAGGACACGTAGCCGATCCAGTCGGGATAAGCCCCGGTGCGGGTGATGGCCGGGATCAGGCGCTGCAGTCCGGGACAGCCGCCGGGCTCCGGCGGGGCGGTGACCAGAATGGCCGTCGCCGCGGCCACGGCGGCGTCGAGCGCGGCCGCGTCGTCGGGATCGGCCGTCCCGAACCCCTCGGCGGCCAGGGCGCTGCGCCGTTGCGCATCCCGGCTGGTCAGGACGGCGTCGCCGCCGCGCCTGCGCGCCTCGCGCGCCGCGGCCTGACCCAGCCAGCCGCCGCCGAAGACCAGCAGCTTCAGGGGAAGATCAGCCTCGGCGGCGCCGGATGTCATGCCGCCGCAGTCAGGCCGAGCGCGCCTGGGCGGGGGAGGGGGCGACCACCGCGGTCTCGTTCGTCAGGGCCTCGGCGCGCTTGCTGTTCCAGCTGGACACGCACGGCACCTTCGACAGGTCGGCGCGGTGGGCGTAGCGGCGGGCGATCTCGGTGACGTCCTGCATCAGCCCCTCGGCCAGGGTGATCGGCTTCAGCCCCAGCTGACGGAACTGGTCGTTGGCCACCACCAGTTCGTTCTCGTCGGCTTCCTGGCGCGGGTTGGGGACGTTGTGGATCTCGGCGCCGGTCATTTCGGCGATCATGGCCGCGAGGTCGCGCACCCGGCGGCTCTCGGTCATCTGGTTGAGAATCTTGACCCGCTCGCCGGCCTTGGGCGGGTTCTTCAGCGCCAGTTCGACGCAGCGCACCGTATCCTGGATGTGGATGAAGGCCCGCGTCTGCCCCCCGGTGCCGTGCACCGTCAGCGGATAGCCCACCGCCGCCTGCATCAGGAAGCGGTTCAGCACGGTGCCGTAGTCGCCGTCGTAGTCGAAGCGGTTGATCAGCCGCTCGTCCTGGCGGGTCTCCTCGGTCTGGGCGCCCCAGACGATGCCCTGGTGCAGGTCGGTGATGCGCACCCCGTCATTCTTGGCGTAGAATTGGAAGAGCAGGGCGTCCTGGGTCTTGGTCATGTGGTAGATCGAGCCCGGGTTCGGCGGGAACAGGATCTCCTGCTCGGTCGGACCCAGGTCCGTGTCCACCGTGACCTTCAGATAGCCCTCCGGAATGCGCAGCCCGGCGGTGGTGTAGCCGTACACTCCCATCGTCCCCAGGTGCGCCAGGTGCACGTCCAGCCCGCTCTCGACCATCGCCGCCAGCAGGTGGTTGGTGGCGTTCAGGTTGTTGTCGACCGTGTACAATTTGTGCCGCGCCGACTTCATCGAATACGGCGCGGCCCGCTGCTCCGCGAAGTGGACGACGCTGTCCGGCTTCCAGTCCCGGATCAGGGCGACGAGACGGTCGAACTCCTTGCCGACCGTCATGTTGACGAAGTCGATGGTCTTGCCGGACGCGTCCTTCCAGGCCGCGATGCGCTCGCCCATGGTGCGGATCGGCGTCAGCGACTGGACCTCGAGCTCGTTGTCGATGTTGCGCCGGCTGAGGTTGTCGACGATCAGCACGTCCCAGCCGCGCGCTGACAGGTGCAACGCCGTGGGCCAGCCGCAGAATCCGTCGCCGCCCAGAACCAGTACGCGCATCCGTCCATTCCTCGTCATGACTGCTTCCTGCCTAGCCGATGGCGGCGGCCGGTCAAAGCTTGAGCGTTGAACGCGCGAAATCGCCGCGGGGGTTCAGCCGCGGGCGCGCCATTGCTCGCGGGACTGGCCCCAGCGATCGACGCGGACGTTGTCGAACGGCGGCGGCAGCTGCGTCGGCCCGAGGTTGCGCGAGCCCAGCCGCTCGGCGAGGCGCTGCGACGGCGTGTTGTCCGGATCGATGCAGTGGATGACGTCGGTCCAGCCCAGCACGTCGAAGGCGTAGTCGATCGCCGCGGTCGCCGCCTCGACGCCGTAGCCCTTGCCCTGGGCGTCCATGTGGAGGCCCCAGCCGACTTCGGTCCCCGGCCAGCCCAGCGGCGTCCACGGCCCGATCCGGCCCAGCCATCGCCCTGTCTCCCGCTCGATCAGCGAGAACATGCCGACGCCGGTGAGGCTCCATGCCCCCGCCATGGTCATGAAGCCGCGCCACGCCGTCGCGGCGGGCATCGGGCCGCCGATGAATTTCGCGGCCTCGGGATCGGCCATCATCTCCGCCCAGCGCGGGAAATCCTCCATCGCCGGCGGACGCAGGGTCAGGCGGGCAGTCTCGATCACGGGTCCGGTCAAAGCCAGTACTCCTGCTCCGGCTGATAATGGCTGCCGTCGTGGGTCAGGACGCTGGACCACAGGCCGAAGCGGTCGACCCGGACGGGCGGCGACCGCAGCAGGTTGTGGCCTGCGATCCAGGCGCCGATACGGTCGGGATTGGTCTGCGGCTTGAGGTAGGCGAGGGTCACGTGCGGGCGATAGTCGCGCCGCTCCATGACTACGCCGGCGCGCTCGCCCGCGGCCCGGCAGCGTCCGGCCAGGACCGACAGGCGTTCGTTGGGCTCGACCCCGGCCCACAGGGTGTGGCTGCGGTGATTGTCGCCGAAGGCCCCGACGCCCTGCAGGGTGATCTCGAAGGGGCCGCCCGTGGCGGCGCGGCCCAGCTCGGCGGCCAGGTCGTCGGCGCGCCGCTCCTCAATCTCGCCATAGAAGGCAAGCGTCAGATGCAGCTGATCGCGCGACCGCCACTTCGCCCCGGGCAGGCCGGACTGGCGGCGCTCCAGCACGTCGGTGACATCGTCGGGCATCGACAGGGCGGTGAAAAGCCGGATCATGCGACCGTTCGTAGCGGCTGAAACCCCGCCGCCCAAGTCCGGTTTTCCTTGCGCCGGCGCAAGTCGACCCCGATATTTGTCCGGAGAGTCCGGGGAGTTCCCCGGCGCACAAGGAGAACGAACTCGCGATGAGCGACTTCAACAACGGCTACGCCCGGCCGCTTCCGCAATCCGCCGACATGTCGGTGGACGCGGGCCTGCGGGCCTTCATGCTGGGCGTCTACAACAAGCTCGCCATCGGCCTTGTGGTCGCCGGCGTGCTGGCCTTCGTTACGGGCAATGTGCCGGCGGTGACCCAGCTGCTGTGGGTCCAGACCCCGACCGGCTACGGCATCACCATGCTGGGCATGATCGTCCAGTTCCTGCCGCTGGTGCTGCTGTTCGGCTCGATGTTCTTCATGAAGAACCCGACCGCCGGCGGCGTGAACCTGCTGTACTGGGCGGTGGTGGCCTCGATCGGCGCCTCGCTGGGCTTCATCTTCCTGCGTTACAACGTGGGCTCCATCGCCTCGACCTTCTTCGTCACCGCAGCGGCCTTCGGGGCGCTCAGCCTGTTCGGCTACACGACCAAGAAGAACCTGACCGGTCTGGGCACCTTCCTGATCATGGGCGTGATCGGCCTGGTCATCGCCTCGATCGTCAACATGTTCCTCGGCAGCGGCACGCTGATGCTGATCATCAGCGCCCTCGGCGTGCTGATCTTCTCGGGGCTGATCGCCTACGACACCCAGCGCCTGAAGATGACCTACTATGCGCTGGGCGGAAACCAGGCGGCGATGGGCGTGGCCACCGGCTTCGGCGCGCTGAGCCTGTTCATCAACTTCGTCAACCTGTTCCAGTTTCTGCTCATGTTCATGGGCGGCAACCGCGAATAGGCCTCGCGAGAGTCGACACGGAGAAGGCCCGGAGCGATCCGGGCCTTTTTCTATTCGACCACGGTGAAGCGGCGGCTGTCGAAGACGCGCAGCACCTGGGCGAGGTCGCGACCCCGGCGCAGCACCACGCCGCCCTCGCCGATCACCGCCCACTGGCCCTGGCGCAGGCGTAGGGCGGGTCGTTTCTCGATTCGGTAGGCGGGGGCGTCGCCGGAGCGGCGGAAGACGGCGAACTCGGCCACCTCCTTGTGGCCGGCCATGGCGTAGTCGCGCCACTCGCCGGCCGCCACCATCCGCCCGTAGACCCTGAGAATCAGGTCCAGCTCGCGCCGGTCGAAGAAGACCGGGCCCGGGGCGGCCTGCAGGTCGGCGGCGTCGCTCATGTCCCGGATGGTAGGCGGATGACCGCGAAACGCCAGCCCCGCCCCGTCTATCGCCGTGCCCCGAACGCCACTCGCCGAAGAAATCGCCCGGAACACGAAATCGCCGCGGTTCCGCCCATCGTCCGCCCCCTTGGGGGGCGACACCTGAGCCATCGGCCTGTCGGAGCCTGGAGCGATCCCGGATCCTGAACAGCCCCCCCAGCCCCCCTGGATCACTCCATCAAAGGGCTCCGGCGGGTCGATGCTTCCTCCAAGCGAGACGCCCGTTCGGCCACCCTCCCCCCCTCCGGCCGGGCGGGCGTTTTGCTGTCCGGCCCCCGCCGCTCAGATCAGGGCAGGGCGACCTCGACCGGCTCGCCGCTCCGCATGACCGACAGGATGCGCCGGCCGTCCCCCGCGAGAGCCGCGGCCAGGGCGTCCAGGCCGGCCACCGGGGTGTCGTCGACCAGACGGATCACATCGCCTGCCTGCAGGCCGGCGCCGGCGGCGGGCGATCCGCCCTCGACCGCGAACACCTGCAGGCCGTCGGCGCCGGCCCGGGCGCTGAGGCCGCGCGCCGCCACCACCTCGGCTCCCAGCACCACCGAACGTTCGCCGGGCGCATCGACGGCGAGGGTGGCCCGGCCCTCGCGGCCGTCGCGCAGATAGACCACCTCGACGCGGGTTCCCGGTTCGGCGATGCCGATGGTCGCCGCCACCGTGCCGGCGTTGGAGACCGGCCTGTTCTGGATGCGGGTCACCACGTCGCCGCGCCGCAGGCCGGCGGCTTCCGCCGAGGAGCCGGGGGCGACGCTCTCGACCACGGCGCCGCGCACGATGCCGAGGCCGAGGTCGCGCGACCGCTCGGCGTTGAGCGATCCGAGGATGGCCCCGGTCGAGCCGCGTTTGACCTCTCCGGCGACGCGAAGCTGCCCGACCACATACATCAGGATGCGGCTGGGCACGGCGAAGGCGATGCCGTCGTTGCCGCCGCCGCCGCCCGACAGGATGGAGGTGTTGATGCCGATCAGCCGGCCCCGACTGTCCAGCAGGGGCCCGCCCGAGTTGCCGGAGTTCACGGCCGCGTCGGTCTGGATGTAGTCCTCGATCCGGTCGCCCATGCCGGAGCGGCCGAGGCCCGAGATCACCCCCATGGTCAGGGTCTGGTCGAGGCCCAGCGGATAGCCGACCGCGAAGGCGAGATCGCCGGTGCGCAGCAGGTCGGAATCGACCACCTCGATTTCCGAAAGGTCGGCCGGCCGGTTGTCCGGCTCGATCTTCAGCACCGCCAGGTCGGTCGCCTTGTCGACGCCGAGCAGGACGGCGTCGAAGATGCGTCCGTCGGTAAGGTCGACGG
>JAEYUE010000325.1 GCA_023433655.1 Pseudomonadota bacterium
GCACCCTTCGGAATCGGCGGCTATATCGCCGGCTCCCCGCGCAGCGGTCCCTTCGTCTATCGGTTAGGACGTCAGGTTTTCAACCTGAAAAGAGGGGTTCGATTCCCCTAGGGACTGCCACGCGGGGCTTTTCCCGACATCGCCTCATCCGCTCCATCGTCGCCGCTCGAAGCGCCGTCCGATGTCGGCCGCCTGCGCCGGCGGCAGGGCCCTTCGCCGCATCAGCGACCACATCCCACCTTGGCCGTGGACTTTGAGCGGGCGCCTCTGCAAAAAATGATCGTGCGGGCGGCGAAACCGACGTTTTTGCCTTTTCCGAGGTTCACAGAACCGTGTTAAACAAGCCGGTCCGCAATACGGCGCGGGCAGGGGGAAGACGGTGTCGGACTACGAGGGCGTTGAAGCGGTCGAGACGGTGCGCATCGCCGGCCGGGTGAAGTGGTTCGATCCCGGCAAGGGATACGGCTTCATCGTGCCCGACGACCCGGGCCTCACCGAACGCAAGGACGTGCTGCTGCACATCTCCAGCCTGCGCGACAGCGGCCGGGACACGGCCGCCGAGGGCGCGCCGATCACCTGCGATTGCGCCCGCCGGCCCAAGGGCTGGCAGGTGATCGAGGTGCACGAACTGGGGGAGGGCGATCCCGAGGCGGCCCTCTCCTCGCCCCGGCGCGGCGCCTACGACGGCCTGAGGCGGGACAGCCGGCCGCTTCCCGCCGAGACGGGCGGGGTCATGGAGACGGCCGTGGTCAAATGGTTCAACCGCACCAAGGGCTATGGCTTCGTGGTCCGTGAGGGCCAGGCGGGCGACATCTTCGTCCATGTCGAGACCCTGCGCCGCTGCGGCCTGGACGATCTGCTGCCCGGCGAGCCGGTGTCGGTGCGCTTCGCCGAAGGACCCAAGGGGCTGGTGGTCGCGGAAATCCGCCCGGCGGGGTGAGCTCGGCCAAGCCGGGGGTTGCCGCGCGCGCGGATCGGCGCAAATTACGCCCGAACAATCCGAAGGGTGGAAAGATGCGGCTTCATCGTGGAGTTCTGGCGGGGGCGGCGGGTCTGGCGCTTCTGGCCGGATGCGCCGGCGCGGGCACGGCCACGGGGCCGAACGGCGACCCGCTGGAGCCGCTGACCGTGGTCACCTCGACCGGCGAGCACCGCTTCATGGTCGAGATCGCCGACGACGACGCGGAGCGTCAGCGGGGCCTGATGCACCGCGAGCCGCTGGCCGCGGACCGCGGCATGCTGTTCCAGTTCCCGGACGTGGCCGAGCGCGCCTTCTGGATGCACAACACCCCCAGTTCGCTGGACATCATCTATCTCGATCCCTACGGCCGCATCGTCTCCATCGCCGAGCGGGCCCCGCCGAACTCGGACGATCTGATCCCCTCGAACGGCCCGGCCATGGGCGTGCTGGAACTGCGGGCCGGCCGCGCCGACGAGATCGGCGCCAAGCCCGGGGACCGCGTGCGCCACCCCTTCTTCGCCGCCGAATAGTCGCCGTCCGCGTTGCGGGCCGCGGCGGCGCGTGGCAAACACCGCGCCTCTGGATCGGGGTGTAGCGCAGCCTGGTAGCGCATCTGCTTTGGGAGCAGAGGGTCGGAGGTTCGAATCCTCTCGCCCCGACCAGAAAATTGGGGGTTGGCGGACCCCGGGGCTGTGCGTCCAGCTGCGGGGCAGGGGCGCGTCCAACCACCTGTTCCCCACCCGTCCTGGATTGCGGCGCGGCTCCACCCCATGCGAATTTCCGCTTCTCGCCGGGCGGTCTTCGCTGTGCCTGTGCGCCGACGGGGACCGAGAGGGCTCTCGCCCCCGCCGTCATCCATCATGGAGTGTGTCTAACCCACGACCTTGAGAGCGGGCCGCTCCAGCGGGCGGGCGGGATTGCCGACGACAACCGCGCCGGGGGCCACATCCTTGGTCACGACGGCCCCCATTCCGATCACGGCCCCGGCCCCGATGCGAAGCGGCCGTCCGGGAACGCCTGCTTCAGCACGGCGCCCGTCCCGACATAAAACGTGCTCTTCCAGAACCACGTTGCCGTTGATGCAGGCCTTGGGTGCGAGGGTCACGAAATCTCCCACGGTGCAATCATGGGCGACGTAGGAATAGATGTTGGCGTGGAAGTGACGTCCGATCCTGGCGTCTGCCGTGACCATCGAGAAGTCGCAGAGGATCGCGCCCTCGCCGATCTCCACCCCGGACCCCATGACTGCGGTTGGGGCGATTACGGAGCCGAAGCGGTAAGGGCGCCCTGCCAGCAAGGCCCTGACCCGGCTGTTCCGAATGCCGAAAACAACCTCGTCGTCGGGCCGGATGTCATTGGGGCCAATGACCGAACCGGTGGGGCGATCGTCCGCCAAAACGGCGCGACGAAGTCGCGCGGCGGTCAGAACCTCCCGTCCAAACCCGCCCGCGCCGTAGATGACCAGCCGGGACATTGACGAACTAGCGCACGGCTCGAATTCTACCGCAAGTCAAAAGGCGGCCCGCATTTCTCGCCACCAATATCGTCAGACCGCAGCCAGGGCCTGCTCAAGGTCGGCGAACAGGTCCTCGACGTTCTCGATGCCCACGGACAGCCTGACCAGGTTGTCGCCGATGCCGCAGCGGGCCTTGGCCTCTGCGCTGTAGTCCGAGTGCGTCGTGCTGGACGGGTGGGAGACCAGGCTCTCGGTGCCGCCGAGGCTGACCGCCAGCTTGAACAGGCGCAGGGCGTTGAGCATGCGGAAGGCCTCGGCCTCGCCGCCCTTCAGGCG
>JAEYUE010000234.1 GCA_023433655.1 Pseudomonadota bacterium
TCGTCGGCAATGTCTCGTACGAGCTGCGCACCCCGCTGACCACGATCGTCGGCTATTCCGAGCTGCTGGAGGCGCAGGCCGACCTGCCCGAGCGCAGCCGCCAGCACGCCGGGGCCATCCGGGTGGCGGCCAGCCAGCTGGCGGCCTCGATCGACGACGTCCTCGACATGGCCCAGATCGACGCGGGCGAGATGGAGCTGACCCTGGGCGACGTTAGGGTCTGCGACCTGCTGGACGAGGCGGCGGCCCGGGTGCGCGAGCGGATCGAGGGCCGCGGCGCGAGCCTGACGGTGAGTTGTCCCGGCGCGCTCCGGCCGATCCGCGCCGACGCCCAGAGGGTCGGCCAGGCGCTCGGCTACCTGCTCGACAATGCGGCCCGGGCGGTGTCCGAGGGCGGGGCCGTGACCCTGACCGCCGAGGGCGCGCCGACCGAGGTGCGCATTCGGGTCGAGGACACGGGGCGGGGCATTCCCTATCACCTGCAGGCTCACGTCTTCGACCGCTTCGTCCGGCGCGAGCGGGGCGGGCCCGGCGTCGGTCTGGCCCTGGTCAAGGCCCTCGTCGAACTGCACGGCGGCTGGGCCGAGGTGGAGAGCGAGCCCGGCAAGGGCGCGGCCTTCATCCTGCATCTGCCGCTTGAGGCCGCAGGCGCCGCGGCGGCGCCGGAGCTGCATCTGGGAGTGGCGAGTGGGGAGTGACGAGTGGCGAGGACGCCTCGTGCTCTTTGACTCGGTCCGATCCACTCACTAACCACTCGCCACTCGCCACTC
Organism: Pseudomonadota bacterium; assembly: GCA_023433655.1. GTDB lineage: Bacteria > Pseudomonadota > Alphaproteobacteria > Caulobacterales > Caulobacteraceae > Brevundimonas. The sequence continues at coordinate 771 of JAEYUE010000234.1, forward strand.
GCCACCTGGACGCCCCGATGGCCGCCGCCCCGCTCCTCAAGACCGCCCTCATCTACGATTTCGACGGCACCCTCGCCCGCGGCAACATGCAGGAGGTGACCTTCATCCCCTCGGTCGGCATGGGCGTCGGCGATTTCTGGGGCGAGGCCGACCGGCTGACCCGCGAGGCCGATGGCGACAACATCCTGATGTACATGCAGCTGATGCTGCAGCGGGCGCGGGAGAGCGACCACCCGATCACCCGCAAGCTGCTGGCCGAGCACGGCCAGGACGTGAAGCTGTTCGACGGGCTCAGGTCCGACCTGACCGGCCGCGGCTGGTTCGAGCGCATCAACGAGGTCGGCCGCAAATACGGGCTCGAAATCGAACACTACATCATCTCGGCCGGGCTGGAGGAGATGATCGACGGCTGCCCCATCCGGCCGGAGTTCCGGCACGTGTTCGCGTCGAAATTCGTCTACGACGACAAGGGCGCGGCGATCTGGCCGGCGGTCGGCGTCAACTACACGACCAAGACCCAGTACCTCTTCCGCATCAACAAGGGCGTGTTCAATCACTGGGAGCACGAGAAGATCAACCGCTTCATGGCCGACGACGACCGGCCGGTGCCGTTCGAGCGGATGATCTTCCTCGGCGATGGCGACACCGACGTGCCGACCATGAAGATGATGCACACCAAGGGCGGCTTCTCGATCGCCGTCTACGATCCGCGCAATTCCGAGCGCGACCAGCAGAAGATCTACGGCCTGATCTCCGAGGACCGGGTCAATTTCGTCGCCGCGGCCGACTACCGAGAGGGCTCGGCGCTGGACCTGATCGTCAAGGGCCTGATCGGCCGCATCGCCATCAACGCCGGCACCATGCCGGACGGGGTCTGATCTAGCGGCCGCCGGCCCTGAGGAAGGCGGCGCGGGCCGCCGCCAGCCGGGACGGCACCAGGCCGCGCAGGGAGGCGGCGGCGCCGGCGCGCCTGACCCCGGCCTCCGCCCCCTTGCGCCAGACCACCTCGGCCTCGACGGCGGTGGCCTGGGCGATGTCGATCAGCAGGATGCGCGGCGGCAGGGCGAGGTTGCGGTCCAGCCGCAGTCGCACTCCCGAATTCGACTGGTCGACGATCAGGCACGGCAGCTCCAGCCCCGGCGAGACCACGAGGCCGCGCGCCTTGGCGGCCGCGCGGGGCTCCTGTCGGCGATCATCGGGATGGGTCATCGGGCGATAGTCAGCGGCTGACGGTTTCGATCCAGTTGCACGGTCACGTCGGCGCGGACGCCGCCGGCGAGCATGCGCCGGGTGATGCGCTCGAAATACTGGATGAAGCCGGCCAGACGGCGGCGTTCCTCCTGCGGCAGATCGTCCGGGGTCACGCCCAGCAGGTCGGCCTCCTGCTGGCATCGCCAGTCATGGACGACCTCGAAGCCCGGCGCCTGCAGAAACAGCACGGCGTCGAAGCCGGCGGCGAAGTCGGCGTAGGGCCCGGCCACGAAACCGTTGACCGCCTCCCGCCAGCGACCGTCGGGATCCTGGTCGCGTTCGAGCGCATTGACGGGCTCAGCCAGGGCGGCGGCGTTCTCGGCCACACAGCCCAGGCACCAGGCGTCGATCAGGATGGCGGACGGCCGGCCCGTGAAACGCCGCCAGCGCTCGACCGGCCAGCGGTCGTCGCCGCGCTTGTCGAAGTCAGGGATCAGCGTCTCGTCGTCCGGACCGGCGGCGGAGAGACGGTCGATCATAACCTGCAGCAGGCCAAGGTCGTGCGTGCCCGGCGGACCGCGGTGCACCAAGAGGGGGTGGACCTCCCGG
>JAEYUE010000062.1 GCA_023433655.1 Pseudomonadota bacterium
GTTCAGCGGTCATCGAGCGTATAGAGGAAGGCCGCGACGTCGCGCGCCTCCGCCTCGGTGATGGACGACGGCGGCATGGCCGTGCCGGGCGCCAGCGACGGCGGATCGATCAGCCAGGCGGTCAGCACGTCCGGCCGGTTGGGCAGGCGGCCGGCGATCAGCGGGCTCGCCGCGAAGCCCTTCAGGGAGGGACCCGCCCGCCCCTGCGGCCAGTCGACGCCGGGAATGACATGGCAGGCGGCGCAGCCCTCGCGCACGATCACCGTCCGCCCGCGCTCCGCCTCGGCCCCCGCGATCGTTCGCGCCGGCGCCGAACCCTGACCGCAGCCGGCGGCCAGCAGGGCCGCCGCCACGGGCGCCCAGCGTCTCATGCTTGTCCTGCGCGGTGATCTGGTCAGCCCTCCTGCCCCTTTCGGGGATCAAACCCCCGCCCAGCGTCACGGTTCCGGCCGGAACCGCCAAGGTCGGATGGTGTTGCATCGACGTGCGCGCCCTCCTTCCCCTGATGGTCCTTACGTTCGCGGCCGCCTGCACGCCGGCCGGCAACCGGACGGGCGAAGCTTTCACCGCCAACGGCGAGGTCATCGCCCTCAGCGGCGGAGAGGGCGGCGCGGCCAACGCCTGCTTCACCTGCCATGGCCTCGACGGCATGGGCGACGGGGTCAGCGTTCCCCGTCTGGCCGGGCTGGACGCCGGCTATCTGCAGAAACAGCTGGTCGACTACGCAACCGAAACCCGCCGCGACAAGGTGATGGGCCCGATCGCGCGCTGGCTGGATGACGACGACCAGCTGGCCGTGGCCCACTGGTACGCGGGCCTGCCGGCCGCCCTCGCGCAGGGCCCGGCCGGCGCCGCGCCATCGATCTGGACCAACGGCGCCCCGGAGCGCGGCGTAATCGCCTGCGCCAGCTGCCACGGCGCCGATGGCCGGGGCGTCGGTCGCGGCAATCCCGCCGTGGCGGGCCAGCCCGCCGCCTATACGGTCGAGCAGCTGCGCCGCTGGAAGCGGGCCGAGCGCCGCAACGACCCCCGCGGGGTCATGGCCGCCGCGGCCGCGGGGCTGACCGGGGTCGAAATGCGGGCCATAGCCGTCTGGCTCGAGACCTCACCCAGTGCTCGGCCGCCAGCCAGCGACGTTGCCAGCGGGTCCGTCGGCGCGGCAGCTGCGGCACGATCGGCAGCATCCCGTGGAGCACATCGTCCCGATCGATGAAGTGGTGCTTGAGCGCCGCCCCGACATGAATCGGGATCAGCAGCAGCAGGGTCACGATCAGGCCCCAGTGCATCCACTCGGCCACCGCCTCGATGCGCCAGCGCAGGCCTGACGACAGGTCGCCGAACGGCATCAGCGGCCACGGAACCAGCCCGACCAGGGCGAGGTCCTCCTCGCGCGCCGTGGCCGAGATCATCGCCCAGCCGGTCAGGGGCAGGCCGAACAGGCAGGTGTAGAAGAGGTAGTGGGTGACATGGGCGGCGGTGCTTTCCCAGCCCGGCTTGTCGGCGTCGTTGATCGGCCCCGGCGCCAGCGTCCGCCAGAGGCCGCGGCCGACCGCCAGCACCAGCATCAACACCCCGATCAGATAATGCAAGTCGTGGGCGGCCACCTTGTCGCCGCCGACCGGCAGCCGGCCCATCCACCAGCCCCAGAACAGCTGGAAGACGGCCAGCGCCGCCATGGTCCAGTGGAAGACGATGGCCACCGGCGAATAGCGGCCTTCGTCGTGGTGACCCGCCGCCCACTCGAGGATGTTGACGATCAGCCGGTCGATCATGCGGGGCTGGGGCCCGGGCGGGGGTCAGCCCCGATCCAGCCGCCGAGCCGCCACACGGCGGCCGCGAGATAGAGGCCGGCCGCCGGGGCCCACATGATCAGTCCGGCGGCCTGCTGATCCTCGATCGGCGTCAGGCCCCAGGCGGCGGTGGTCAGCAGGTGGGGCGCATAGAGGGGCTGGCCGGTGAAGGTGAGCAGGGCGCCCAGCAGCCCCATGGCCACCATTGCCAGCAGCAGGGCGGCGACGGCGGCGGGCGCGGGGGCGCGGCGCAGCGCCATCCAGAACCACACGGCCGGGCCCAGCAGGCTGAGCTGCATCAGCCAGTAGGCGGCGGCGTCGGACAGAGCCCAACTGTAGGCCTCCGGGGCGTGCCAGGCCCAGAACAGCGCCGCCTGGACGAAGGTCGCCAGCGCCAGCGACCCGGCCTTCCGACGCGGCAGGGTCCAGGCGATCAGCGGCGCCGCCACCGCGACCAGCAGCACATGGTGCACCGTCCGCGCGGCGAACAGCGACGAACTGAGGGCGCACAGCGGCGAGACGAAGATCACCGCCAGCGCCAGGACGGCGGCGACGCCCGTCGCGCGCTCGCGGCCGCGGGTCCGCCACAGCACGAGCATCAGCGCCGCAGCGAGGCCGGCGACCAGCAGCAGGTCGCCGTTCCAGCGCGCCAGCCATTCGCCCGGGCCCGGCCCCGGGCCGCAGTAGGGCTGCCAGACAGGGCCGGCCATCAGGATCGCCCGGGCAGGGCGTAGGCGATCACATGGTCGCCGGCGGGCGTCTCCATGAAGTGATGGCCGCCGGCCATGATCACCAGATACTGTCGCCCGTCCTGCTCATAGACCATCGGCGCCGCCTGGCCGCCGGCCGGCAGCACGTCCGACCACACCGTCTCGCCGGTCTCGATGTCGATGGCGCGGATCAGGTCGTCGGTGGCGGCGGCGATGAAGATCAGCCCGCCCGCCGTGACCACCGCCCCGCCGTTGTTCGGCGTACCGATGTCGATCGGCAGCATCGACGGGATGCCGAACGGCCCGTTCTTGCGCGCGGTGCCCAGCGGTCGGTCCCACACGGTGCGGCCGGTCCGGATGTCGACCGCGCGGATGCCCCCGTACGGCGGCTGCTTGCACAGCATGCCGGTCGACTTCATGCGCCAGCCGGCGTTGACGTCGATGGCGTAGGGCACGCCCCACTGCGGGTCGCCCGCTCCTTCGGCCCCCTCGGGCACGCCGCCGCGAGATTCCGGTGTCTGCTGCTTCAGCCGGGGGTCGCCGCGCGGGAACCAGCCCTTCTCGTTGGCCTCTTCGCGCGGCACCAGGCGGTTGTAGTTGGGCATGTCGTTGTAGTTGGCGATGATCCAGCCGCGCCGCGGATCGACCGCCACCCCGCCCCAGTCCGAGCCGCCGTTGTAGCCGGGGTACTGGATCCAGCGCCGGTCCGTGGTCGGCGGCGTGTACATGCCGTCGTAGGCGGCCTGGCGGAAGCCGATGCGGCAGATCATCTGGTCGATCGGCGACATGCCCCACATGTCGCGCTCGGTCAGGTCGCGTTTGGCGAGGGTGTGGAAGCGCGAGAAGGGCTGCGTCGCGCTCCGCTCGCGCGGTTCGACGCCGCCCTGGGGCACGCGCCGCTCCTCGACCGGCGTCAGCGGCCGACCGGTGCGGCGGTCGAGGATGTAGAGGTCGCCCTGCTTGCTGGGCAGGACCAGGGCGGGGACCACGCCGGCCGCGGTCGGATAGTCGATCAGCGTCGCCTGCGAACCCAGGTCGTAGTCCCACACGTCCTTGTGCACGGTCTGGAACGACCAGGCGGGGCGGCCGGTGGCGACATCCAGGGCGACCAGTGACGTGGCGTAGCGGTTCTCCGCCTCCGAGCGATCGGCGCTGTAGTAGTCGGCCGCCGAATTGCCCATCGGCAGATAGACCAGGCCCAGCTGCTCGTCGCCCGAGGCCGTGGTCCACATGTTCGGCGTGCCGCGGGTGTAGCTGTCGCCCTGTTCGGGCCGCCCGGTCAGGTCCGGCCGCGCCATGTCCCAGGCCCAGCGCAGCTCGCCGGTCACGGCGTCGAAGCCCTGGATCACCCCCGAAGGCGCCTCGTTGTACTGGCCGTCCAGCACCTGATGGCCGGTGACCACCACGCCGCGCACGATGGTCGGCGCCGAGGTGATCGAAACCATGCCGGGGATGACCTCGCCCATGCCGGCCTTGATGTCGACCGCGCCGTTGACGCCGAAGTCGGCGCAGGGCCGGCCGGTGCGCGCGTCGACCGCGATCAGCCGACCGTCGAGAGTGCCCTCGATGATGCGGGTGGCGCAGGGCGCCGCGACGGGCGCGGTCGGGACGGGCGTCGCG